>CALKCG010000188.1 GCA_938082915.1 uncultured archaeon
AGTTTTCCCTTAAAACACGTTTTCTTAACGTCTTCTGAGGTACATTATGTTATCGAACGCCGTACAGATTGAAGCGATTTTTCCACAAACCTTTAGACAACATAGTAGGCGTTCAACTTTAAACTCATTTGAAGCGTTTAAATTTCCATGTCATTTCTATAGGTTTTTCAACCTACCCCCTCCTAAATTTTTCTCTTCAGATTTAGAGGACTCTAATATTCAAGCTCCTCCTCTGCATGAGTATTACTGTTGAGTTCCCCATCGAATAAGGCTAGCATACCCTTGTAATTATGAAAGAATTCATCGTAGGATGCTTCCAGTAAAATCGACTGTTTGCAGCGAGGACTGAAAAACGGAGATGAGCAATTAGATTTTTATTCTAATTGTTCCGAATCATTAGGTAGGTGTCTATTTTCATGAGCGTTGGGAAAGAGTGGTTTGAGGAAGAATTTTGGATAAAAACATTCACAGCTGGTGTTGAGGAGATAGACCCAGACCGTTACGTTACATGCATGTACTATATGACTCCAAAGGAGGGTCTTAGCCTTCAAGGTGCTGCGATAAATCTTGCGGCTGAGCAATCCATAGGGACGTGGACGAGGGTTGTGACGATGACTGATAGAGTGTTGAAGTTGGCTGGTAAAGTTTTCCACGTGGAAAAGTTGAACGGTGGAGGATTGGTGCAAGTAGCCTTTCCTCTAGATCTATTCGATTTGGAAGCTGGGATTTCGCATATGCTTTCAATAATAGCTGGTAATCTTTTCGGAATAGGCGCTTTAAAAAGCGTAAGACTACTGGATGTGAATTTACCTAAGCAGTACGTTGAGACGTTTAAAGGGCCGAAGTTCGGTATAGATGGTGTGAGGAAAATCATTGGTACTGATAGAAATCCAAGGCCTCACATAGGTACAATAATCAAGCCTAAGGTAGGGCTTAACCCTGATGAAACAGCTAAAGCGGCTTATGAAGCTGCAATAGGCGGCGTTGACTTCATAAAAGACGATGAAACGCTTACTAGTCAGAAGTTTAACCGTTTAGAGGAGAGGGTTTCACACGTGATGGATGCACTCGATAAGGTTAAAGAAGAGACCGGTAGAATAGTGCTGTATGCAGTTGACGTTACAGCAGATTTGAACATGCTGTGGAAAAACGTTGAAACAGCCCTTAACAATGGTGCCAATTGCATAATGATCGACGTACTTTGCACAGGCTACCCAGCGTTAAGAATGATTGCAGAAGACCCCTCTGTTAAAGTCCCAATCCACGTACATAGGTGTCTACATGCCGCTATGACTAGAAACCCAGACCACGGTGTTCACATGCTCGTGTTGGCTAAGCTCGTTAGATTAGCTGGTGGAGACCAATTGCATACTGGTACTGCTAAAGGTAAAATGGAGAAGCCTGGTAGCGGTGCTTTAAGACCGCTTGAAAAATTCTCTGGCATCGCCGGGATTCGCTATATGAACGATTTTCTCAGAAGCGACTGGTATGGCCTTAAATCAGTACTTCCCGTGGCCTCCGGTGGAATACACCCAGCTTTAGTTCCAGCAAATCTGCAACTACTAGGCTTTCCAGATATTCAGTTAAATGCTGGAGGAGGAATTCATGGACATCCAAAGGGGTCTAGAGCTGGTGCAACAGCTATGTTGCAGGCTGTGGAAGCGTTTATGAAGAATATCCCGTTGGAAGAATATGCCAAAGAGCACGTTGAATTAAGAGAAGCCTTGGAATACTGGGGTACAAAATTCCTCTCTGAAGAGTAGCCCTGCATCATCCCTCTAAGGAGCTGTAGCTCTATGAATAATGTTAAACTGTGGTTTGGCGTAGACTATTATCCTGAACATTGGCCTGTTGAAAGAAGAGGTCTTGACGTTGAGCTTATCAGCAGTGCTGGGTTTAACGTGGTTAGGCTTGCGGAATTTGCATGGTGTAGGCTTGAGCCTTCACCTGGCAAGTTCAACTTTCAATGGCTTGATGAAGTCATAGAGCTTCTATCTGTTAAGCGTGTTAAAGCAGTTTTAGGCACTCCAACAGCTGCTCCTCCACCATGGCTTGTAAAAGCCCATCCAGATATTCTGCCTGTAAGCTTCCAAGGGCATAGAATGCCGCCTGTCGCTAGGAGACACTACTGTCCTAACAATCCAAACTATATTAAGGCTTCTGAAAGGATTGTAGAGGCCATTGCTAGACACTATAAGGATAATCCGAATGTCGTAGGGTATCAGATAGATAATGAGCTTTCCCTTGGAGACGAATACTGTTACTGCGAACACTGTGCTACGCTTTTCAGAAATTGGCTTAAAAACAAGTACGGCTCTATAGACGAGCTTAACGAAGCCTATGGAACGATATTTTGGAGTCATGAATACGGAGATTGGGATGAAATACATCCTCCAACTCCGCCTTTTGACGAGTGTAACAGAGGGTTGAGCTTAGACTGGTTTAGGTTTAAGTCTGAGTCCTTCGTAAACTTTCTCAAGCTGCAAGTACGTATACTGAAGTCCATAAGCCCAGATAAAGAGGTTACGACAAATCTTATGGGCCTCTTCCCAGGCATAGACTACTATGATTTAAGTAGAAGCCTAGACTTTCCTTCTTGGGATTGCTATCCTAAGTTTGTCAGAGCATACTACGACCCTGCTTGGATATCTATGCTCCACGACGCTACTAGATGTATGGGCTCCGGTAGATTCTGGATTATGGAGCTTCAAGCCGGGCCAACAGACGGTTATGCTGGGAATCCTATAGGAGTAACACCGGATCCAGGTGAACTTAGGAAGTGGCTCTATCAAGCTATAGCCCATGGAGCTGAAGGCGTAGTCTACTTTAGATACCGTACTGTGTGTTTTGGTAAAGAGCAGTATTGGCATGGCATTTTAAACCACGACGGCGAGGTAAACCGGAGATACTTAGAAGTTAAGAAGATTGGCGAAGAATTGAAGAAGGTGGGCGAAATTCTAGTCAATGCCCAATATAAAAGTAGCGTTGGACTCGTATTTTCATACGATTCTCTCTGGGCTACGCTGATTGAGAACAAGTATTACATTAAAAGCTATCATGAGCAAGTATTAACAGCTTATAAAGGCTTCTGGGGTCTCGGTATAAACGTAGACGTAATACCTCCAGACAGGGATTTCTCAAACTACAGAGTATTGTTAACGCCATTCCTATACTTGACAAATCGAAGCTTAATTGAAAGACTTAAAAGTTACGTGGAGAGTGGAGGTCTACTTATAGCAACAGCTAGGACTTCCGTTAAAGATGAATTTAACCGCGTATACTCAAACGGGCTTCCAGGCGGGCTTAAAGAACTATTCGGACTACGGGTGACAGATTACACGTCCATACCGCCTGAAAAAGAAACGAAAATATTCACTCAATATGGGTCAGTGTTGGCTTCAGGCTGGTTAGAAGAGTTGACGGCGTCTTCTGCCCAAGTCTTGGGGGTTCACGAATACGAGTGGCTTAAAGGTAAACCAGCTATAACGGTTAACCGTTACGGCAAGGGTTACGCCGTATACATTGGTTCTTTCCTAACCCAGGACATGGCTAGACTAATAGCGGATAAAATTGTCGAGAGAAATCTGGTCAAGCCTCCAGTTGAATTTAGAGGAGAACCAGTTGAACTAGTATTTAAAGAAGGACGTGGCTACAAATTGCTGTTTCTAATAAACCATGACGTTAAAAGTAAAATCGTGGAATTAAACCTCGGTAAGACACTAGAGGTTAAAAGCCTGCTTAAAGGCTTAAATATAGAAGGTGAAACCGTTAAAATTACACTAAGCCCGCACGACGTTGAAATACTCTACTTTAAAGATTGATTAGCTCAAAACTTCCACATCTGTGTAGCTCCATTTCTTTACTTTTATCGAACTCTCTGTCAAGTGGCTTTTTATACTACGTATGATGTTATGTTAATTGAAGTTCTTATAGGAGAATCATGTTTTGGAAAATTTTTAACTCGCTAAGGTAGTGTTTCTGTATGGTAAGTCTTATGTGTGGTAAGAAGGTAAAAACAACTATGGTTGTTGATGAGAAGTCAAGTAGCATTGCTAGTGTAAAAGGTTTAAAATCTGTATGTCTAGGTTGAGTACAAGTTTTATAGTTGTTAACAGGTCAATGTATGATTATTTCAAGCTTTTATTATGCTCTTAAGGTTGAGCGTGCTCTTTTAAGAATGGCTAGGAAGGTTAAGTCTTATTTTCTCATAATTAGACTATTAGAGTGGTATGAGTCAGATTGTAATCGGGGTAGATATTGGTACAGGTGGCTGTAAAACTATAGCGTCAGACGTTAATGGGCGTATTATAGCTGAGGCATTCGAAGAGTATAGCGTATACCATCCTCAGATGAACTGGGCTGAGCAAGACCCTGAAGAGTGGTGGAAAGCCGCTCGGATCACTTTAAAACAGATTACTTCCAAGATACCGTCTGATAGAGTAATAGGCGTCGGTTTGACCTCTCAAAGAGAGGCTTTTGTTCCATTAGATAAAGCAGGAGAGAAGCTCTACAACAGCATAATATGGTTAGATATGAGGGCAGTTGCACAGAAGGATAAGATTGAAAAACTGATTCTTCCGAGAAGAGTCCTCGAAATAACTGGTGTTCCAGTCGACCATATTTTCTCAGCAGCGAAGATTCTTTGGATTAAAGACAATCTGCCAGACGTATTTAGAAAAATAAACCGCATCTTATTCGCCAAAGACTACATAGCGTTTAAACTATGCGGCGTGAAAGCTACCGACTGTAGTATGGCTTCGCGCACAATGCTATTCGACGTACATAGGCTTCAATGGTCTCATGAAATATGCGAGTCTTTAGAAATACCTGTAGATATTCTTCCAGAGGTTAAAGGGTCTTGGGAGGTAGTAGGTGAAGTCGACAGTAGAGCATCTGAGCAAACTGGCCTACCAGTAGGGGTCCCAGTTGTTTCGGGCGGTGGAGACCGTCCATGTGAAGCATTAGGGGCAGGCACGTATAGAGAGGGCGACGTAAACATAGGCACTGGCACTGGAACAGTTTTCGAAGTCCCGCTGTCTAAACCTAAGCCAGACCCCAGAGGCTTAATAGACTGTTGTTGCCACGTTGTACCAAACACCTGGGAGTATGAGATAATAATAAATGCGACAGGTGAGTCTTTAAGGTGGTTTAGAGACAACTTCGGCCATGAGGAAGTATATAAGGCGAGAGAAGAAGGAGTATCACCCTACGTACTCTTCGATAGAATGGCTGCTGAAGTCCCTCCTGGGGCTGGAGGGCTTTTCTACTACCCGTACTTATGGGGTGCTAGAGCTCCTAAATTCAACCTCTTAGCTAGATCGGCGTTTATAGGGTTTACACACGCCCATAAGAAGCCTGCATTTATAAGGTCGATACTTGAAGGCGTTGCATTCCAATACTCTGAAACGTTGCAACTGGTTAGAGAGCTCGGCGTAGACGTAAAGCAGATAACTATGACAGGTGGCGAAGTTAAAAGTAGTCTGTGGAATCAGATAAAGGCTGATGTATTAGGTATGCCCATACATGTTCCTGAGGTACTTGATGCCGCAGCTTTAGGGTCTTGCATACTTGCAAGCATAGGGGCGAAAGCATACGCAGATTTTAAAACAGCTGTAAAGCACATGATTAGGATATCCAAAACTTACAATCCGAATCTGAAGACGCATAGTGAATACGCTAAACTACTTAAAGCCTACCAGAAGATTTACGAATACTACGAGCAGTGTTTTAAAATACTAGCCGATATATCTGGTTAAAAATTAGGCTTCGATAGTTTAAGCTATTGAGCAGACGATTTCATAGCAGAGGAGTGTTGCAACTTAAAGCGTACAATTAAACAATGGGAAATTGAGAAAGTGGCAATGGGATAAGGCCATAAGATAAGAAAGAGTTTTCCTAGGTTGGATGATTTCATCGACTTAGCACACTACTTCTTGGTGTATAAGTTGTATGCTTCTACTATGTTTGATACTTCAAATACTTCTACGTCAAACCCTTGGTTTTTAAGGTAATCTTTCAACGTGACTTCCCTAGGTACGTAGCGGATTATTTTGAAACCTGGTAGGACTTCTACCTCCTTCCTCTCGTAAACGATTACTTTGCTTTGTCCTTTCGGTACTATGAAGATTTTAGCCCCATTCTTAGCAGCTGCTAAAGCCTTCTCAGGTATTCCACCTACGGCTCCTATAGAGCCGTCTAAGTTTATAGTTCCAGTAGCATAAACGGCATCCGATATGTTTTCATGTCTTAGAACGGATATGATGGCTACCGTTATGGGTAGTCCAGCGCTTGGACCGTCTACGACTTCCACCTCCTCCTCACCCTTAATAGTAATTATGATGTCTACATCCGTTAGATTTAACCCTGTATAGGCCTCGGCTACTGATACCGCTATTCTAGCACTAGTCTGAAGGTCTATGCCTATCCTAGGCTCCGTATTAATCAGTATACGTCCTTTTCCTTCTCTAAGCTCAACATCGGCTTTTAAAGTTACACCCTCATAATATGTTGTGAATAAACCTACATAGACCATTTTAACGGCAACTATGTTGACATTGGCCTCTCCTACTAAGCCTCCCGCTGGAGTAAACCCTTGATAGTAACTCTGACTCTTATAATATTCGAGTTGTCTCCTAGTAATATCTAGGATTTCTCTAAGATTTTGAACCTCTCTGGACAGATTCTCATTTTGAGCGGCTAGGTTGCTCAGTTCTCTTTCAAGGCTTGAAACGTAAGATTTAAGGCTTATGGTGGTCGCCACTAAATATGCATTTAGAACTAGGCTTATGATAAGGAGTATGACGAGGAAGACTTTTCCATTAGATCTTCCCACAATTCTGCTTTTTGGAGGCTCTCCTATTTCTACTTTTCCCTTTCAACTTAGAGGAGATAGTCTAGTCTCTATATATCCTAGTTCCTTAAGCTTATTTACTATGAGTTCAACGGATTCATCTACGGTGAGTTTATCCGTTTCAACTACCACTTCAGGTTTTAAAGGCTCTTCGTAAATTGTCTGAATACCCGGTAGAGTTCCAATAGAGCCCTCTAGAGCCCTCTTATAGAGCCCTTTAACATCCCTTTTCATGCAAACGTCTAGAGGACATTTAACGTAAACCTCTACAAACTTCAGTATTTGTCTTCTGGCATTGTCTCTATAGGCTCTCTTATTGCCAGTAGCATCTATAATCACATTAACACCGTTTCTAACGAGCAACTTCGCTATGTAAACTATAACGTTGTAAAACCAGTCTCTCTCTTCCTCACTATAAGTCGGCTTTGGCGTTAAAATCTTTCTAAGCCCATCCGATTCTAAGGTTTCAACACTTACGCCCATTTCTTTAAGCTTTCGAGCAACATTGTTGGCTATTGTAGATTTCCCGCTCGACGGTAGACCTGTGACCCACATAGCCCATCCTTCAGTCGTCATGTAAAACTCTATTTGGACATACCTCTAACTTTCATTTAACTTTTAAACGTCACAGGTCTTCAAAGCTTCAGATGTGTTTAAATTATGAGGAGGTAGAGTTTTTCTACAAGTTTAGAAAATACTTTCCTCTAGGTGTGGTTTATTGGGCTCTGAAGAACATAAGCTTAAAGCCCCTAAAACTGTGAGATTCGCCTTAGTAACATGTAGTAGTTCTAGGTTTGAATATCTTAAACATGGTAAGTCTTTTAAAGACGAGTCTGGAGATTTAGCTGAGCATATGGCTAAATCAGCTGGCTTCTCAATATCCTACAGGACTTTAATCCCAGACGACTATACTATAATTAGGGAAACGGTTGAAGAATTATGCGCCAAGCCAGACGTAGACATTATAGCCTTATTAGGTGGTACTGGTCTATCGCCTAAAGACGTTACAATCGAAGCGGTTAAACCCATGTTTGAAAAAGAAGCCCCAGGGTTTGGAGAAATATTCCGCGTGTTGACGTTTCAAGAAGAAGGCTCAATAGCAATATTGTCTAGAGCCGTAGCAGGCGTTTACAAAGGGAAGATAATATTCGCTCTACCCGGTTCACCTAAGGCTGTTAAACTGGCTTTTGAACGTCTCATAATTCCTGAGGCCTCCCACATGGTTTTACATGTGAGAGGTTTAGGTTGAATGTAAACCGTCAAATTGTTTTTATAATTTGAACCCGTTGGCTTCTTGAAGGTTTTAAATACGTATTTAAAGTGGTTTCAAGTCTTAAGTATATAGTATGATTGAAGGCCCTAGAGCTGCTAAAATTGAAGAGCTTCCACAGATAGTTAAGCTTACGAGTTGGATTTTCGGCTTTGAAGAACGTGGCATCTACTTAGACAAGGTCTTTCCTCACGTCTTTTGCGAAGAGAATATTGAAAATTTAAGAGTCATCGTTTCAGATGGAAGAGTCGTCTCCCACCTGGGTATTTGGGAGGGTTGGCTTAATTTTTACGGTATTTGGCTTAAAGTAGCTCTCATCAGATGCGTGTGTACGCATCCAGAGCATCGGATGAAAGGCTATGCTTCAGCCTTAGTTAAGGACGCATTTATAAAATTGTCTAGTGAACGCGTAGACCTCGTTATGGTTTCAGGTGCTAGATCGCTTTATACTAGAGCTGGCTGTGTAGAAGCTGGTATCATCTACGATTATCATGTTCCACTTGACGTGATTAAAGATTTAACCGCACGTTTAAATGGTTTAAAAATCGAACCATATGCTGAAGATAGGACTTCAGATCTGGTCGGACTATATCAGAGTGAGCCTATCAGATTCAAAAGAAGCTTTGAAGAGTTTAAATTGCTTGCAGGTAGAACCTTTATAGCTGAGGTCAGTGGATCTATGAGTATATTCATAGCTTACAAAATGAATAAACCAGTTTCATACGTGGCATTTGTCAAAGGAGTTTGGGATAACTTAACGATTGTCGAATACGCGGGTTCTAGGGTTGCAGCGCTTAAAACGATCTATGAGGTATCTAAAATCTTCAACGTTGAACGCGTTAAGTTACCTGTTCCATATGGAGACTGGGAGCTTACATCACTCTTAGAAGAATGCGGGTTAAAGCCTAAATCTTCTCACGCCATTGCAAGCCTAGCCATATTAAACCCGATTGTTTTCGTGGAGAAAATTCGGCCCTATGTTGAAGAGAGGCTTGGTGTTAAAGCCAATTTTAACATTGCTGCTTGCAATAATGACGTTTTCGAACTCTCTATGTTTGGAGAACGTGTGAAGCTTGAAGACCCTAGAGCGTTTACGATGCTTGTCTTCGGTAGGCCTGAAACAGTACATAGTTCGACTACTGTTAAATTCAATTCCAATAGATTGCCTGAAGTTTTTAGGAGAATTTTCCCAATGCCATCTTTCAACTACGGGTTAAACTTCATATGATACTGAGAAAAGATAAAATAGAAGTAGCCATCTCTAAACTCTGACCTAGTTTGAGGGTTGTATTTCTCGGAACGGGTGCGTCTGAAGGCTGGCCAGCTGTCTTCTGTCAATGCCAGTACTGCGTTAAAGCCAGAGAACTTGGCGGTAAAAACCTGAGGTCGCGCACCTCAGTTCTATTCAACGATGATCTTAAAGTGGATTTTCCTCCAGATACCTATATGCACGTGTTGAGATATGGGTTGGATCTAGGAGCGTTAAGATTTCTCTTGGTGACGCATACTCATAGAGATCATTTTTACGCCGACGACCTTGAGACGAGGAAAAGCCCCTTTGCGCATGTTAAAAGTGGAGGCTCGTTGAAAGTTTACGGCAATAGAGCTGTTTATGAGAAAACGGTTAAAACTGTGTCCTCTGATGTCGTAGTACCTGAAGTAATAGACCCTTTTAAGCCTTTAAAACTCGGCGATTATGAAGTTGAAGCTTTACCGGCTGATCACTCGCCCACCGAAGCCTGTCTACTATACGTAATATCAATCGGCGGTATTTCCGTCTTCTATGGACATGATTCAGGTTGGTATTCTGATGAAACTTGGAAAGCACTTAAACGTAAAAAGCTTTCCCTAATTATAATGGATTGTACGTGTATAGTTAAAGACTGTGTAAAGTATCACATGGGCATTGAAACAATGGTTAAAGCTAAAAACCGCATGATTAATGAAGGTATAGCTGATGGAAACACAATTTTCATAGCTACCCATTTTTCACATAATGGTCAACTCTTACATCATGAGCTTGAAGAAAAGCTTAGACCATACGATATCACTCCAGCCTATGACGGTATGCGTATTGAACTCTAACTGGAGTTTTACGTAATTAAACCCTTTTTCCATTCTATGATATTTTCCCAGTTTGAAGAATGATATTCCCCTATTTTCTCCCATATGAAAGAGTTAAATCTAAAATCACCTAGCATTTATATAGATGTAGCTTGCTCGCCGCTGTTTTGAGAAGACCGTTTAAAATCGAGCTTATGGACATTCCAAAGCCTGAGCCTAAGCCAGACGAAGTTCTAATAAAAGTTAATGCGTGTGGTATATGTGGAAGCGATATTCAGTACTTCCAAGGTAGAAATCCTTGGGCATTACATACGTTAGGCGTCGATAAAGCGAATCCGCCTGATATGATATTGGGGCATGAGATTTCAGGCACTATTGTGGATGTAGGCGATAGACGATTTAAACATAGAGTTGGTGAAAAAGTTGGCGTAATAGCCTATAAGGCATGCGGTAAGTGTAAGTTCTGCAACGAGGGGAGGCATAACATCTGTGCAGACGTATTACACATCGGTCATGATGAGGCTTGGGGTTTTAGCCCCTCACCGGGAGGCATGGCTGAGTATTGTGCGGTTTGGGAAGATAAAGCGGTCACACTAGACTATCCTGTGAGTCCAGAAGAAGCCTCTCAATTGGATGGTTTAGCTGTCGCAGTCCACGCCTCTTATAGAGCTGGGATCAAGCCAGGCTATAGAATAACGATTATAGGCTCCGGTCCCATAGGGCTCATGGCTTTCCAAACAGCTAAAACCTTTGGTGCTCATGAAGCTTTCTGCGTAGACGTATGGGATACCCCTTTAAACGTCGCAGAGGACCTTGGCGCTGACTATACTGTGAACTCTTCTAAAGTAGATCCGGTCAGTTACGTACTTTCTAAAACTGGTGGGCTTGGAGTTGATGCCGTGATCAACACGGTGGGCTCACCTGAAACTATTCTACAGGGTTTAAGAATGCTCGTTAGGGGAGGGGTGCAGGTTTTACTAGCCGTATCTGCTGAGGCTGTTCAATTAGATCCAAGACTTTTGGCTGGTGAACGGGTTTTAACCGTTTCCTCCAACA
>CALKCG010000189.1 GCA_938082915.1 uncultured archaeon
TTGAGGAGAATGAGAAGGTTAAATGGGTTCCAGAGTGGGCTGGTAAAAGTAGGTTTGGAAATTGGCTTATGGAGATATCCGATTGGGTTATATCTAGGCAAAGGTACTGGGGGGTTCCACTACCAATATGGATATGTGAAAAATGTGGAAAGCGTAGAGTTATCGGGTCTAAGAAGGAGCTTCTAGAAGCCTGTAAAATCGAAGAGCTTAAACTGCACAGACCGTGGGTGGATAAGCTGGTTTTAAAGTGTGAATGTAGTGGAGACATGCGTAGAGTTCCAGATGTTATAGATGTCTGGATGGATTCTGGGTCTGCCCCCTGGGCTTCTCTGGAATATCCATCTGAGGATAGAGAGTTTAAAGAATGGTATCCGGTGGACTTCATTGTTGAGGGTCACGATCAAACTAGGGGCTGGTTCTACTCTCTACTAGCATGCTCTACGTTAGTATTCAATTCAGCACCTTACAAATGCGTTGCTATGCATGGTTTTGTCCTCGATGAAACTGGTAGGGAAATGCATAAATCGTGGGGCAACTACATAGCGCCTGAAGAAGTCATAGAAAAGTACGGTAGAGACGTGTTAAGATTTTACGAGCTTCAGCATACCTTATGGGAAGACTTGAGGTTTTCATGGAAAGGTGTAGCGGAGGTATTCTCATTTATGAATATTCTCTGGAACGTTTACGTATTCGCATCCACGTATATGAGCCTAGATAGGTTTAATCCGTCTAAGTGGGATCTTAAACGTGTTAAGGGTTTCATGTCGCCCGAAGATTTATGGATCCTATCGAGAACCCAGCATCTCATAGAGAAGGTAACGGAAGCTTTTGAAAATTACCACCTGCATAATGTTGTTAAAATGCTTAGAGACTTCATAGTTGAAGACGTCAGTAGATGGTATATTAGGCTTATAAGGCGTAAGACATGGGTGGAGGAGGAGGCATCTGAGAAACTCGCATCTTACAGTACGCTCTACAACGTTTTAAAGATATTCCTACTGTTATCAGCTCCCATAATACCATTTATCTGTGAATACATCTACCAGCGCGTCTTCAGATTCGCAGAGCTGGATCAACCTGAAAGCATACACATGTATAAGTGGCCCCAACTAGACGAGTCTTGGAGAAACCCTGAGCTTGAGGAAGCCATGGAAGTTGCTAAAGACGTAGTTGAAGCGTCGGCTAGGATTAGACAGAACGTTGGGTTGAAACTTAGGCAACCACTAAAATGTGCATTCCTGAGAATTTCCGATGAATTAGCTGATAAACTCAAACCTCTAGTGAACATATTGAAAGAACAGTTGAACGTTAAAGAGTTGATTTTCATCAAAGCCGGTGAAGATAAAAACCTATGGGTTAAAGTAGCAGAACCAAATATGAGTCTAATAGGTAGAGAGTTCAGGTCTAGGACTTCAGCCGTAGCTGAAGCCATTAGAAGGATGTCCAGTGATCAAATTGATGAGTTATTCAGCCATCAGCGATACGCACTTAAAGTTGGAGAAGAATTTTTAGAGATTAAACCTGCACACGTTTCCGTTAAGTCGAAGTTAGCTGAAGGCTTTGCCTATGTAGAGTTTAAAAGTGGAATATTGTACTTAGATATTAGGATTGATAGGGCTCTTCAAGCAAGTGGGTTGAGTAGAGACTTGGTTAGGAGGATTCAGTACATGCGTAAAGAGATGAATCTCCCTGTAGACGCTTATATAGAGGTTTGTGTGAAAGTTTCAAACCGGGAAACGTTAAATCTTCTAGAAGAAACTAGAGATTATGTAGCTGGCGAAGTGAGAGCTAAAAAGCTTATGTTCACGTTAGATGAAATGCCTAGAGTGGAGTACAGTAAGGTTTGGAATCTGGACGGTGAAGAATTCTTGATAGGGGTGAATAGGCTTTCTTCAAATTGATAAGCCTATGAGTGGGATAATGTATACTGGAGTCTTTAAACCAAAGATCGGAGAAAAGAGATGGGCTCCTGAGAATGAGGTTAAACTCTTGGAACTTTGGAGTAGAGAGGAACCATACCGGTTTAACCCGACTTCTGGAAAAACCATAGTTGTCATAGATACACCACCTCCTTACGCATCGGGGAAGTGGCATGTAGGCGGAGCTGCACACTACGCACAGATAGATATGGTTGCTAGAAGCCTTAGAATGCGGGGGTATGAGGTTTTATTCCCCTTTGGAGTGGATAGGAACGGGCTTCCAGTCGAGGTTCAAGTTGAGAAGAAGTATGCTGTGAAAGCATACGAAATCGATAGAGCAAAGTTTGAAGAGCTCTGCCGTAAGTTCTTAGACGAAGTTGAAGCCGAACTTCTGAATATAGCTAAGCGTTTGGGTTTAAGTTGCGACCTTGAAAACTACTATCGAACTGACAGCTCGGATTACAGGATGGTTACTCAAGCTACTTTCATAGAGCTCTGGCGTAGAGGATTAATCTATGAAGCTGAATATCCAGTAAACTGGTGTCCATCCTGTAGAACATCCATAGCGGATGCTGAAGTCGAGTACGTGGAGGAAGATGCCGCGCTCGTATACATGAAGTTTAGAGTTAAAGAGTCTGGTGAAACAATACTGGTGGCTTCTACGAGACCTGAACTTCTATGTACCTGTGCGGCTGTAATATTCAACCCTGAAGATAGTAGATATAGGCATTTAGAAGATAAGACGGCTATAGTTCCGATCTATGGAAGGGAGGTTCCCATAATACCGCACTCCTATGCTAAGCCTGAGTTCGGCTCTGGACTTGTAATGGTTTGCTCCTACGGTGATAAGACAGACATCCAGCTATTTAGAGAACTTGGTTTAAAGCCGATTATAGCCATTAACCATGATGGAAAGATGAATGAGAACGCTGGAGATTATGCAGGTCTCTCTGTTAGAGAAGCCAGAAATAGGATAATTGAAGTCCTAAGTGATAAAGGTCTACTTGAAAAAGTGGAGAAGATACGCCATAAAACGCCGGTTTGCTGGAGGTCTAAAGACCCGATAGAATTCATATGCGTAAAAGAGTACTATTTAAAGCAACTGGACTTCCTAGAAGAGATAAGGAAGATCATAGATAAAATAGAGTTTTACCCTGAAAGGGGTAGACAGTTGCTTTTAGATTGGGTGAATGGTATTTCTATAGATTGGCCTATTTCGAGAAGAAGATTCTACGCCACTGAAATACCCATATGGTATTGTAAAAGTTGTAGTAAGCCCAATATCCCTGAAGCTGGAAGATACTACAAGCCTTGGAGTGAAAAACCACCGTTCAGCAGATGTCAGTATTGCGGTGGTTCGGAATTTGAAGGTGAGTGGCGGACGTTTGACACATGGATCGATTCGAGCATAACTCCACTGTATATATCGTGGTATGGTAGGGATAATGAAATGTTTAAAAAGGTTTTCCAATTAGTCCTTAGACCTCAAGGCTATGAAATAGTTAGAACATGGCTCTACTATACTATTCTGAGAGTTTACCAGCTCTTAGGTAAGCCTGCTTTCACATGGGTTAGAATATCTGGAATGGGATTGGATGAGAAGGGTGAAGCTATGCATAAGTCCAAGGGGAATGTCATAGACCCTGAGCCTGTAATTGAACGATATGGTGCTGATGCCTTCCGATTTTGGGCTTCTTCAGAAGTTAAACTTGGATCCGATTACAGGTATTCGGAGGAGAAAGTTAAATCCGCATGGCTTTTTATTACTAAGCTTTGGAACGTAGCGAGATTCATATCGTGCTTCCCGCAAGTTGATAAACCGGATAAACTTGAACCGCTTGACCAGTGGGTTTTCACTGAGCTTAATAAGCTTATTGAAATATGTTTGAAAGACTTTGAAAGCTTCGACTTTTTTGAAGCTAGTAATAGCATTAGATACTTTCTATGGCATATTTTAGCAGATCACTACTTGGAGGCTATTAAACCTAGAGCTTACAATAAGAATAGGGTTTTTAATTCAACAGCTCAACACTCAGCGTGGTATGCGCTTCACACAGTTCTCAAAACTGTATTGAAGCTTCTGGCACCTATATGTCCTTTTGTAACAGATGCACTGTGGAGGGAGCTCTATGGTGGAAGCGTTCACCTCGAGAAAGTACCTGATAAAATGGTAGTCGACGAAAAGCTCGTAAGCCTCACGAAAGTGCTAATCGAATTTAACAGTAGTGTTTGGAATCTTAAGAAGAGGCTTAAAATACCTTTGAGTGGTTCATTAAAAGGCGTTGTGTATGCGCCGAAGGAGCTGGAGATTTTTTCTGAAGACTTAAGATTAATGCATGGTTTAGAGAAGCTGAACTTCTCTCCTCCTCCAGCTGAAGCAGAGCAAATAGGCACCTCTACCTACTATTCTCCAATCTAGTACGCGCTTCCCCGCCAGGAAGCTTAAGCTCTGCGAAAACTCTAACCCTACTTAAGGTTTTAATAAGCGGTAGTGCCACTATTAACCCTATGACAGTTTGACCAATGTTTACTGGGACTTCCGCTAACGCGTAGTAGCCCAGTACTAGGCTTTCATATAGATAGTAGCCTAAAACCATCCATCCCCCTCCGATTAGGATGGAGGTAACATACGTAGTTGAACTTGGCTCTACTTTAAGAGAAAATGCAACCATCAATATGAACACTAGGCAGGATAAAACCGCCCATATAATTGTCGTTAGCTCTCCTTTAGCTAGGATGAGCGAGCCTAAGTATGCCTCTGTAAGGCCAGTATATACGGTTGAGCCGATAACTCCAAGAGTTAAACCAGTGAAAGCTGGCAATGCTATGCTCATAGCTTTTAAACCCCAGCCTTTGATCTTAAACTTCTGAGCTAGAAGACCGACTATGAATCCTTCAACCCCCTTAATTATAAGGGTTCCAGGAGCGTAGATGTAATAGCCGAGTATTACGTCGGCTAGCATAGATCCTACACCGCCAGCCACAGCCCCTATGAAAGGTCCGAGTAGAATAGCAGTTGTATAAACCATTACCTCTCCTAGGTTGAAGTATCCCTTTGTAGCTGGCACGTATATTGAGAAGCTCATAGTAGTTACTGTCGTTAAAGCCGTGAATATGGCGGTTAAACTTACTTTTAAAGATCTTTTAGAGGGCGTCACAATCTTCTAAGAAGACATACTACTTAGTATTTAAGTTTTAACTTGAATACTGGGAAACTATTATAGTTGCCGCGTCTACTGTAACGTTAGACATGATTAAACTTGCTTTAACAGCAGACGTACATACGCCGAAATATCTCCCACTCCTCAGAGCATCCCTTCAACATATGGGGGATGTCGACCTCATACTACTAGCCGGGGATTTAGTTTATAGAAATACATATGACCAGCTTTCCGAGCTTGTAAAAACCGTTAGAGAGTTTTCCCACGCATCTATATTAGCATGTTTCGGTAATGAAGAGTATGAGGGCTATGAAGATAAGTATAGAGAGGTTGAAGGGATAGTTTGGCTTGACGATGAAAACTTAACAGTAAACGTCAGAGGATTAAACGTTCACTTTATAGGCTCAAGAGGTGTGCTTGACCGTCCGACTTTCTGGCAGAGGTCACACATTAAAGACATACATCGACGTTACGAGGCGAGGTTTTTAAAAATCAGCAGGATGCTTAGGGAAGTCAAAGGGAAATACGTTGTAGTCGTAACTCATTATGCACCGACGTATATTACACTCGAAGGTGAAAGTGAAAAAGCTTGGCCTGAAATGGGCTGTAAGAGGATGGAGAATGTCATCAAGGAGACAAACCCGCTTCTATGGATTCACGGTCATGCTCATAAATCTACTCGACTTGAAACTTGGGTTGGGTTTACATACGTTTTGAATGTTTCACTTCCAGCTAGAGATGGAATCGTAGTTTTAGACCTTGAGGATGTTAGAAGCGAAAGACTTAAGAGAGCTTGGGGTCCTTAAGTTGAGGGGATAGATATGCCGGATAAGGTAACCATATCCCTCATAAAAGCAGACGTAGGTTCATTAGCTGGCCACCATATAGTTTATCGAGAACAGATAGAACTCGCTAAGAAGAAATTGCAGGAGGCTAAGGAGAAAGGTCTTCTAATCGACTACTACGTCTTCAACGCTGGCGATGACCTCGAGCTTTTAATGACGCATAGAGAAGGGGAAAGCAGTCCTAAGATACATGGTTTAGCCTGGGATACTTTTAAAGAGGTTACTGAGAAAATTTCTAGACCTCTCAAGCTTTACGCTGCTGGTCAAGACCTACTTTCAGAGGCGTTTTCGGGAAACGTTAGAGGCATGGGTCCTGGAGTAGCGGAAATGGAGATAGAGGAACGTAGAAGTGAACCTATAGTAGTGTTTGCTGCTGATAAAACGGAGCCCGGTGCTTGGAACTTGATACTCTACAGGATCTTCGCAGACCCTTGGAATACCGCAGGTCTTATACTAGACCCCGTTATGCACGAGGGGTTTACATTTAGAGTCATGGACGTTCAGAAGGGTGAATGCATAGACCTATCTACTCCAAGTGAAAACTACAGTCTACTAGCCCTCATAGGTACAACTGGTAGGTATGTGATTGAAAGAGTCTGGAGGAATTCAGATAAACTGATAGCCGCTGTTGCTAGCGTTACAAGGCTTTCACTGATAGCTGGTAGGTACGTAGGTAAAGACGACCCGGTTTGCATCGTAAGATGCCAGCATGGACTTCCAGCAGTCGGTGAAGCTTTAGCGCCATTCTTCACACCCCACTTCGTAGCTGGCTGGATGAGGGGATCCCACTATGGTCCTCTAATGCCCGTAGGCTTGAAAGATAGTAGATGCTCCTTCTTCGATGGACCGCCTAGGGTAGTAGCCTTAGGCTTCCAGCTTTCAGGCGGTAGGCTTGTAGGACCAGCTGATCTGTTTGAAGACGTAGCCTTCGACCACGCTAGAAGAACAGCACTACAGATGGCTGAATTCATCAGGAGAAATGGACCCATATCGCCGGCAATACTCGGCATGGAAGAACTGGAATATACGGGCATCGTTGAAACTCTGAAGAAGCTTCAGAGCAGATTCTTTAAACTGTAAACCCCTTCTTTCCCATCTTTTTTCA
>CALKCG010000190.1 GCA_938082915.1 uncultured archaeon
GAGATTATGATACAGATCCGTAAACCATTAGTGGATTTCAGTCTAGGAAAATAACTAAATACCATAGAAGAAATTTACGAGTACACCCTTAGCCTAGGTGAATGGTTACTCCGAGTCTTCTAAGAGAGGTTTAGATATTTAGATGTAAGTCAGGATAAAATCGAGGTAAATTTAAACTTTAACCTTGCTTATCTGCTATGCTTCAACGTGTAACGTAGCTACAGTAGACCTAAGCTCGAAGCCAGAAGAAAAACCGTAGAAGAATAGTAGTTTAAGCCATGAAAGATAGGCAAGGCTTAAAGCCTATGGTGAGCGATGGAACGTAGAGACTGGTACTAAACCTTCAAATGTGTGTTCGGAGAGCCTTTCAGGAAAACTATGAAGAACATAACGATTAAAAAGTGCTATTTTAAACACCTAATGGTGAATCCTACCAAAGTAGTTAAATCCATTAAAGGGGCAATTAAGCTAACCGAGAATTGCTTTGAACATTTTATGGCGTTTAACAGAATGGTATTCTTCAGGGAAGGGAGTAGGGAGTACAACTTTTTTGGACAGCAGATCTTTCTCAGAGAGAAAGATTATATAGGCGTCCTCTAGATGAAAGTTTCCGATTTAGCTTTGATTCCAAAAAGGTTCTTCGTGACTACTGGCAGAGGTTTAAGCAGAGTGTCGAAGCTCAACGCTTTCGACAGGGCTTTAGTAGACGCTGGTATTGGGAATTGCAACCTAGTACCAGTAAGCTCTATTATACCGAATGGAGCTGAAGAGTGTGAAATATGTTATATCCCGGCTGGGTCTATAGTTTTCGTCGTTATGGCTAGGATGGATGGGTCAGAGGGTGAAACGATCAGCGCTGGAATAGCATGGGCTTGGGAGGAGGGGGGAAGGTTTGGCATGGTCGTTGAGGCCCACGACAACATGGATCATGAGAAGCTTAAAACAACTCTAAACGATAGGCTTAACGAAATGGCAATTATGAGGAATATCAAGCTTAAAAACGTCAAGTATAGGGTTGAAAGTTTAAATGTTCCTAAGGGGTTTTACGGCTCAGTTGTAGCTGCTTTAGTATTCCTCCCCCAGAGTATGATGTACTAGAATCCGGGAAACGATAAAACCTATTTACAGTGCAACGTTAAGTGAGTATTGTGTTAAAATGGAGGATAGTACACGGTCACTTTACACATTAAAACTAGTTATGCTTATAGTCCTATCAACTATAGTTTTAATGTTGACTGTTATGTTTCTAGAAGACCCTTTCATACTTCACCCTGAGCTTAGAAACGTTAAAAAGCCGACGTTAAACTTGGAGAAGGTCCCAAGGCTTGTACTTGCGTTCTACTATCCATGGTATGGTACGCCTGAGGGACCTACGGGGTTTTGGAGGCATTGGGATGAAGGTGGGCATAATCCCGACGCGTTCGTCGAGAACAGGAGAGATCTAGGCGCAACCGATTATCCTATTAACGGACCGTATGATTCTAAAGACGAACGTATCATCACTTGGCATTTTAAACTAGCCGAAGAAGCCGGCATAGATGGTTTCATAGTTAGCTGGTGGGGTTTTGAAACTTTTGAAGATGAAGTTTTCCGTTTGATGTTGAAAGTCGCCGAGGAAGTGAATAGTTCTGTAAGGTTGACCGTGTACTATGAGATTGTTCACGGTGGTAGGGATGAAGTCGTTAGAGACATTGAACGTGTTCTCAGAGATTACGGTGACCGGGAGGCTTTTCTCAAAGTTCAAGGGTATCCAGTTGTCTTCATATATTCAAGAGCCTTACGCCAGTTGAGCTATAGGGATTGGGATTACGTGACTAGGAGGATACGCTACGATGGGTTTAAAGTCATACTTGTAGTTGATAGCTTCGACGAACAGGCGGCTGAAATATTCGATGGAATACACACGTACAATCCAGTCGGAATACTGCATGGAGGTGGAAGCTTAAAAGACGTATACGTTAACGCTAGAACGTTGGCCGACGAGCACGGCGTTATATTCTCAGCTACAGCACTACCGGGTTACGATGATACACGTATAAGAAAGCCAGGACTCTTATATTCTCGGAGGGGTGGCGATACTTACAGGGAGACTTGGAAAGCCGTTTACGAGTCTAATGCAGACTGGGTGTTGATATGTTCATGGAATGAGTGGCATGAAGGCAGTGAAATAGAGCCGAGTTTAGAGTACGGAGATTTATACTTAAACATTACGGCTGAGGAAGCCAAGAGGTTTAAAGGCTTCCCCGGCTAGCTTATATACGTTATACTTTCCCCCTTCATTCTATCTATTGTTTTCTCGAGGCTTTTTATTTCAGCTTCAACTTCTGAAATAGCTTCACCTATCTCTTTAAGTATGTCTCTTTTGAGACCCTCCAGGGTTATTTCCACGCTGAGAAGCTTACTTAAAACTCTGAGAACTTCTCCGGCGGATTTAACATCCACCACGTAACCTGACGTTTCTCCGAGGAGACATACGCCGTTTAAACCGTAAAATTCAGCTAAACCCACCATTATTCCAGCTAATCCAACTATTGGATTACCCCATCCCCCCACTTTAGCACCCGCATTCTTAAGCTGTTCAAGCATTTCACGATTTGTTGAGGCACCTATAACCATCGGGGTTAGGCTTTTAGAGAATCCCTGATAGCCTCCTAAAGCTATAACCGTGTCAACGCCTTTCTCTTTAAAGTAGTTCAAAAGCTCGGAGACTATTATGTAACCACCTTCAACGCTTTGAGGTTGAGTATCTCCAGTTAAAAGTAGAAGGTCTCTACCGTTTTCCTCCGGGTTACGCCAGTAGTATATTTCAAGCCTTAAAAGCCTGACAATACCCTTCTCATCGGACAACACATGGTATGGGAAGTATGGCGAGTAAAGCTCCGCGATCTTCTCAGCTTTTAAAACGTTAACCATGTGAGTAACAGCCAGTTTACCAATGTAGCCTAAGCCTGGAAAACCAGCCACTAGTACAGGTTTTCTAGGGTGTATTCTCTTAAACTCTTTGATTTCAACGCTCTTCAAGAAGACCGCCTAGCTTTTATCCTGTAGACCTCAAACTTATCATGGGGTGAAAATTTTGCTGGATGCGGTACTTTGACTTCTCCTCCACAGTATGGGCAAGCATCCTGCCTAAGAGTATAAGATGAACATTTTACACATTTCCTTAGAAGCCAAACCATTAGCGTTCCTCCTTAAATGAGGCGAAACCACCCCTACTCCTCACAGTTTTCTCAATCACTTCAAAGGCTTCTCTGAGAGTACTTGAAGCTTTCTTATAGTTTCCGGCTGAAACTTCCACGACATACCTTGGTGCGCCAATAGAATACGCTTCAACTGAAACTTCTTCATCGCTCAGCCTTTCAGCTTTCACAAGAGCCTCCTTAATATCCTCTACTCCATTAGGCTTGTAAGTGGTTATTTCAACTATTCCACGGACTTTAACCGGTTTCTGTTTAATTTTCTCAGTAGCAACTTCATGGAAGACTTTTGCCAAATCCTCAGGGATTCCAATAGACGTTAGAAGCTTCGGTCCTTTTGTGGAAAGTCTGTTGAAGACCTCGTAGAGGTCGCCGAAGTGTACTTCAAGTCTTCTACCGTAGTTGGCGTATAGTTCCTCATATGGTTTACCGATTTTATCCGCTACAAGCTTCAGCATGCTTCTCCCTTTAACTCTTCTCTTCCAATAGTACAGCTCCTCCTCCTTCTCCTTATCTGAAACCCTTCTAAGAGATAGGTCTATCTGGTTTTTAGACGGGTTTACTCTAAGAACCCTCAAGACGAGCTTCATATCTTCTCTTATATGCTCTCTGATGTTTCTAACCCAGCTTGAAGATATTTCAGACACATGTACGAACCCTCTTTTACCGCCATAGTCATCCAGTCTAACATAGGCTCCATATTCCGTTATTGTTTCAACCGTACCTATTACGAGTTCATTTACTTCAGGCCATTCCTCCCCACTCAACCTAGAACCTCCAGAATTTCACAGTTGAATCTGCCTTTACCACCAGTAGGTTCAACTAAGGCTTCACCACATATGTGACATTTCACCTGCGTCGCCGGATGGCTGAAGACGATCTGTTCATTACCACACGATGGACATTTAACTCTAATGAAAGCGCTTCTAGGCTGTGGAATAAGCTCTTTTTTCCTCTTCAAGGAATCTTCCCCCTACGTAGAGGGGCATCTTACTGCTTTTAACTTTTCGGTTTAAAGCCATAAGACTTTAACTATTTCAGATGCAAGCTCTACAGTGGAGGTTGCTACTAGAGATATCCTCGTGTCAACTGTCAGTTTGAAGTTTAATTCAGCTCCAAATCCATCGGTTACGACTCCTCCTGCCTCTCTAACCATTAACACTCCAGCTGAAGCATCTATTGCTCTCAAGACTCCTCTCAAGTCTATGAAGGCGTCGAAGACCCCGGATGCAACCATGCATAGGTGTAGCACATTAGAGCCTAGAGACCTTATACTGTACGCTCTCTCTACAATCGGCGATAGTAAGGGTAGGTATTTGAAGGCTTTACCTTTAGCGCTCACGTCTAACGCTATGACGCTCTCCCTGAGACTTTTCACTTTTGAAACGGTCACACGTTTACCGTCTAGGAAGGCTCCAACCCCTTTAGCGGCGTAGTAAATAGCTTCTCTAGAGAAGTCTATAACACCTCCGGCTACTACGTCGTTTAAACTGTAGCCTTCAGCTAAGGCTAAAGATGTTGAGAATAGTGGGAATCCTCTTGAAGCATTTGTAGAACCGTCTATGGGATCTAATATCGCTATTAGACTCCCGTCTCCGTGAACTTTAACTACACCAACCTCTTCAGATATCAGTGTGAAACCCCCGATTTTCTTCGAAAGCACATCTACAATTATCTTCTCGGCGAGTCTGTCGATGAGCAAAGTTCTCCCGGAGACCGGTTTGAAGACTTCCGGGTTTTTAAGGGCTTCAACTATTTTGAACTTCGATTCTTCTAAAACCTCACGTACCACTTCAAGATGATCCATTAGACTATTCAACCTCTACGGCTTCTAAGAATCATAAGCGCACTCGCAAGATTTCCGCCGGACTCTTCCAAAGCCTTCCTAGCCTCTTCAACCGTTACACCTGTCTGAGAAGCTAGAAGCATTACATCGTCTTCAGATATCTCAGGCTCCTCTAAGACTTCTTCAGCTCTCTCAACGGTTCTCTCAGAAATCTTACCGGATATTTGGA
>CALKCG010000191.1 GCA_938082915.1 uncultured archaeon
TTAAAATTCAAAATAGAATAATCGATGTAGAAGGATATTCGAGCGTCATTGAAAACGGCTTCAACCTCGTCAGACCGATAAGGACAATTCCTCAGGTTAAAGAAGGCTTTGTAAGGATAGTTAACGTTAGACATTGGAGGGCTCCAAGCATACCCCTCTATACCCAAGGCGATATAATAGCTTTAATGAGAGAAAGAGGCATAGGCAGACCTTCAACTTACGCTAAGATAGTGGAAACCCTCTTCGAACGAGGGTATATATTAGCCTCTAAAAATAGGAAATCCCTCATACCTACTAGAATGGGTATAAACGTCTTCAACTACTTAAACGATAGATTCGAACCATTCATCGCCGAAGAGACCACTAGAAAGCTTGAGGAAGCCATGTGGCTTATAGAAAACGGAAAATTAAACTACCAAGACGTCATAAGAACGCTTAGAATTGAAATAGATAGTATAAGGAGCATGTCATAGTAAGAAGTCAAGGATAAGTGGAAATGTATTCTAAAAGCACGTCTCTAACCAACGCCATGTGTTTAAGGTGTACAAACTCATCCACACCGTGGAAATTGGTATCTGGACCTATACATCCAAAGGAAACTACTGGTATCCCTTTCAATGCGAAGAACTTTCCATCGTTCCCTCCGAGCTCAGCGGCAATTGGGACTTCACATCCATAGATTTTTGAAACAGACTTCTTAAACCTTAGGACAAATTCATGATCTGGTTTCGTATAGTAGCCTGAGCTTATGCGTATTCCGTGGATTTCAGCGTTTAAACCAAGGTTTTTAGTCAACGATAGGAAGTAGGCTTTAAGTTCTTCAACAGCCTCCATAGGGTTTTCATCTGGTAGCGTTCTCATATCAAAACAGGCTTCAGCGTCGCCAGGTATAACATTGCTTTTAACACCGGATCTGACCATCGTTATGCTGAATCTACCCCAAACCTTCTTAATGGGTGAATTCGGTGGGGAATCTATTTTTGAAAGCCTTGTAGATCTTAAATTTGAAAAGTCCTCCAATCCTTCGATTAGACGAGTCATACCGTATATAGGATTTACAGCCTTATGTGGATAACCGGCATGACCTTGAACTCCTTTAACTCTAATCCAACCATTTACAACCCCGGAGGCTCCAATCGATACAAACTCTGGGCTTGCGTCTAAAATTACGGCTTCATCGCATTCAACTCTAACGTGGTTTACAAGATATCCTACTCCAAATTCACCGCCAACCTCTTCATCTGGAGAGGCTATTAGAATCACGTTTATCTTAGCTTTTTCACCTACGAGCCTTAAAGCTCCTAAGGCTGCTGCTATAGCGCCTTTATCATCAGCCGCTCCTCTACCGTAGGCTTTTCCATCTACGACCTTGAGCTTAAACGGGTTGCTGCTCCATCCAGCACCAGCGGGTACAATATCATAATGCGTAACCAGAGAAACTGTATGGTCTGAACCTACGTCGAGTTTAGCTATAACGTTAGGTCTATGCTTATTGTCATTCGCCAATTCCACGGAGTCATGTATGGAAACGCTTAACCCTAGTTTCCCAGCTTCTTCAGCTATGATACTTGCGCATTCACAATATCCAAGTTTAGATTCAGCATCCGTGTTTACAGATACGATTTTACTTAAAACTTCAATTTCATAGTTTAAATTACGGCTCATAACGTTACCGGTAAAATCTTCAAATAGACGTCTGTTATAACAGTTTCCCCGTGAAGCTTAGAGTCTTCTTAGCTGGGCCAATACATGGCTTCGAAGATAGGCAAGAATATAGAGTCCTGTTGACAGATATACTTGAGAAAGCCGGATGTGAAGTTGTAAATCCTTGGCAGAGGGAGAAGCTGATCTATCGTGGAGGTATTGAACCGAGTAAACTTAAAACGCTGGTTGAAAGAGATCTTAGAGACATAGATGAATGCGACGTTTTCCTAGCCTATATGCCTACTCTAAGTGCGGGTATATGCATGGAGCTTTTCTACGCCAAACGGTCTGGGAAGAAAACAATGGTCATATGCGAAATCGAGAATCCAAGCCCTTGGATAGTAGCTCACGTAGATTACATGTTTAAATCGATTGAAGAGTTTAAACGATCGCTAGAATACGTTGTTCACAGTGGAAATACTAATAAGTAGTTCTTCCGGATTATTAGAAGACCCCTCTATGTCTATATCTGAGGCTAAGTATATCTGGATGGATGGTGAACTCGTAGAATGGTCTGAAGCTAGAGTCCACGTAATGACTCACGCTCTCCACTACGGTACAGCTGTATTCGAGGGTATTAGAGGTTATTGGGATGAAGGTGTTTTAAAGGTATTCAGGCTTAGAGATCACATAGTAAGGCTTTTTAACTCGGCTAAAATCTTCTACATGGATATACCTTTCACTCAGACTCAAATAGAAAAAGCCGTAGTGGAGACGATTAAAGCGAATTCTATCAGGGAGAACTGCTATATTAGACCTATAGTCTACAGAGGCTACGGTGTCGTAGGTCTGAACCCCCTTAAAGCACCCGTAAAAGTCGCCATAGCGATCTTCCCATTTGGAAAGTATCTGGAGGAGAAAGGCGTTAAATGCTGCGTATCTTCATGGCGTAGAATAGCCATAGACAGTCAGCCCCCATCAGCTAAAATTTGCGGAAACTACGTAAACTCATGCTTAGCTAAAGTAGAAGCCGTTTTAAATGGGTTTGACGAAGCTATATTCCTCGACAACCACGGCTACGTCTGTGAAGGAACTGGTGAAAACATATTCATAGTGAAGAATCGCACTCTTTTAACTCCTCCAATTACTTCAGGCATACTTGAGGGTATAACTCGAGACACTGTTATGAAGATAGCTGAAGACTTGGGGTTTAAAGTCCAGGAAAGGCTTATAGCTAGAAGTGAACTATACATATGCGATGAAGCCTTCTTCACGGGAACAGCTGCTGAGATAACGCCCATAGTAAGTATAGATCATCGGATTATTGGAGATGGCTCTCCAGGTCCCGTAACGAGGGAGATAAGAGGCTACTACTTTAAAGTGGTTCTGGGCAAAATTAATAAGTATGCTGATTGGATCGTTAAGGTTTAAGCATTTAAATTCTATAGGTCTTGGTTAAGGACATGCATAGCATTATAATAGAGGAAACGGCTAAACCGCCTAATATAGTATGGATGAAAACGTTAAATCTCAGTCACAATACGTTATGATTGAGGTGTGTTAGTTGAAAGATCTCCTTGGGAAGATTGTTCAGAAAGGACTCAGCGAAGGCACTAGCTTCTGTGAAGCAAGATACTTTGAAGAGAGAGTCAACAGTATAAGCGTTGAAAATGGTATTGCAAGAGTCTTATCTTCCGGAATATTGAGGGGAATTGGTATAAGGGTTATAGTTGGTGGACATTGGGGTTTTGCATCGACGAATATACCTAGTAGAGAGAGCATTGAAAAAGCCTTGGAGGATGCGATAGGGGGAGCTAAATCCATAACATCTTTTGCTCGGGAGGAAGCGAGAATCGTTGAAGTAAAACCGTCAATCGACACTGTGGTACATGACGTGAAGATAAACCCGGAAGATGTAAGCCCAGAGGAGAAAGTTAAGAGAATGCTTGAATTGGAGAGAGATGCTAGAACATTCAGCGATAGAGTTAAAGACACTTTCATAAGCTATAGGGATATTGTAACTAGGGTAATCGTATGCAACTCCTTTGGAACGCTTGTTGAGGAGGTAACTCCGAGAACATCGATATACTGTCGAGTTATAGCGAAGGAGGGTGAAAACATGCAGGAGGGTTTTGAAGGGCTTGGAAATGTCATTGGGTATGAACTGGTCGAGGGGATAAACGTAGAGGATTTCTCTTTGAAGGCTGCTAGGAAGGCTGTAAGCCTTTTAAGCGCTCATCCGCCACCAAGAGGCACCTATCCGGTTGTTGTAGATCCAAGGGTCGGCGGTTTATTCATCCATGAGGCTATTGGCCATAATAGTGAAGGCGATTTAGTATTCAGTGGTCAATCGATAATATCTGATAAAATGCATCAGAAAATAGCGAGTCAACTCGTAACGATAATCGACGATCCGACTAGAAGAAACTACGGGCATTTCATATACGACCATGAAGGTGTGAAAGCAAAACCCCACGTAATTATGAAAGACGGTGTTTTAGTAGGTTTCCTACATTCACTTGAATCCGCTGCTAAGCTTGGCTGTGAACCTGAAGGTAGTGCTAGAGCCCAATCGCATCACTACCCGCCAATTGTACGTATGTCGAATACTTTTCTCGCAGCTGGAGATATGACGCTTGAGGAAATTCTTGAAGATATAGACTTAGGCATTTACTTATCCGGCTCTCAGTATGGTTATGTGGAGTCGCAGAAGGGTCAATTTACCTGTAAGGTTGAAGAGGCTTGGTTGATAGAGAAGGGCGATTTAACAGAGCACCTGAGGGATGTCGCTATAAGTGGATTGACACTTGAAGCCCTGAAAAATATAACGGCAGTCGGCAGAGACTTAAAGATGGAGATGCCTGGTACGTGCGGTAAATCTGGACAAGGAATGTACGTCGACGCTGGATCACCACACTTTAGGATAGACAGTATAGTTGTTGGTGGGAGGCGGTAGAGGATGGCAGAAGTAGATTTAGTTACACCGGTGGAGAAAGCTATGCGTATGCTTTCTCGATTCAATATGGACTTCTACGATGTATTTGCATCATACTCTCGATCATTAAACATCAGCATTCTTGGGAAGGGTATTAATGAAGCAACTTCACACGTAGATATAGGTATAGGTGTAAGAGTCTTTAAGAATAAAGGCATGGGGGTGGCTTTCTCACAAAGCCTAGAGGTCAATGATATAGAGACGGTTGTTAAACGGGCTGTTGGATTCGCTAGAGCCTCGCAACCAGACCCGTATTTTAAAGGTATACCAGGTCCATCGAAAGCCCCAGAAGTCCCAGGGCTATGCGACGATGAGGTAGTCAACCTTACACTGGAAACTGCAAGTCAAATATCGAAGGAAATGATCGAGGCCGCTGAAAGTGTTCGAAGGGGGGCAATGTACTTTGGCGGGTTTAATGCAGGTCACGTTAAGGCGTATCTAAAATCCTCAACCGGTGTTTCAGTCGGTCTTGAAAAGACATATGTTTCAGTCAACATACAACCTGTATATAGAGAGGGGGATGATGTTGGGAGCTCTTACGAGTTTGACTATGGGATTTCACTATCCGCGATAAATCCCCAGTGGGTTGGTAAGACGGCTGCCGAGAAGGCAATAGAACAGTTTGGCTCTAAGAAAGTTGAAAGCGGCTCTATGCCTCTAATCTTACTACCTGAGGCATCTGGTACCTCACTATTCTCTAACCTACTAGCGGCTTTATCCGGAGAATCTGCTGTTAAAGGGAGAACTTTTGCATCTGGACTTCTAAATAAGCAAGTAGGACCTGAAAGTCTTGAGGTTTTAGATGATGGAACTATTCCAGGCGCTGTAGCAAGTAACACGTATGATGGTGAAGGTGTTCCCAGAAGGCCTTTGAAAGTCGTGGAAAGAGGTGTCGTGTTAACTTTCCTACACAACTCTTATTCCGCTGGTATAATGAACGTTGAATCAACTGGGCATGCTATTAGAGGTGGTTACAGTGGCTACGTGGGCGCTGGACCAAGCAATATCAGAGTTAAACCTGGCGATAGTACACTGGAGGAAATGATCGCTGAAACTAGAAGAGGAATCTTAGTCACAAGAGCATCTTTAGTACCAAATATGGTCTCCGGAGAATTCTCATCGACTATTGATGAAGGCTTCTTAATAGAGAATGGTGAAAAGAAACATCCAGTTAAAAACCTTATGGCCGGTGGACACATACTAGACTTATTCAGAGGCATTGAACTCATATCTAAAGAAGGGCGAGTATTCGGTGGAGGACACTTCTTCCCAGCAGTAAAGATTAGAGAGGTTAAACTATCTGGAGAGTAAACGTATACTAGGGTTCCCCTCATGGATAAGTGGAAGTAGAGCTTAAATCGTCCAATAGTTAGACATAGTTTTCCTCACGTCTTCTAAAGTCCGTAGGGCAGCATTTTTCAAGTTTTCAGGCATTTTCTGAGGGGGATCATTGACCTCTATCGTTAAACCAGCCATGGTGGCTACAACGGATGATACTGCTTTCTCAAGAGCCTCATAGTCATAGCCTCCTTCGAGAACAGCTGAAAATTTCCCACCTGTGAGTCTTTCAGCCGTTTTCACAACCCACCTATAAATTTCAACGTAGCCTAAGCTTGACAGTCCTAGACCGGTTAACGGGTCGAGGTGGTGTGCGTCGAAGCCCGCCGATACAAGTATATAAGCTGGTTTAAATCGGTCCAAAATGGGGCCAACTATTTCGTTTAAAGCCTTCAGGTATATTTCTTCGTTAGAGTATGGTGGTAGTGGGAAGTTTACTTTAAATCCTTCCCCCTCTCCTATACCTACATCCTTGATGGAGCCGGTTCCTGGAAATATCCTGTCTTGGTGGAAACTCACATAGAGGACTTTAGAGGTCTTCTCGAAAATCTCCTGAGTACCATTACCATGATGTGCATCCATGTCTAATATAGCAACCTTGGTAACACCTCTAACCTCTATGAGGTGTTTAGCAGCTATAGCTATGTTATTAAATATGCAGAAACCGTAGGCCAACTCTGTTGAAGCGTGATGCCCCGGTGGTCTAACGAGGGCTATGGAATTTCGGTATCTTCCGTTTAAAACTTCATCTACAGCTTTCAAAGCACCGCCTACGGCGTAGCAGGCAACTTCAAAACTCCTCCTGCTACATACGACTCCGCCGCCCCAGGTTCCTAAAATTCCTCCACCTTTACGGCAAAACTCCTCTATGAAATCTACATACTTCCTGCTGTGTACAAGGCATAGCTCATCTACTCCAGCTTTCTGAGGTTTTTCAACTTTAATTTTAGGGTTTTCAAGTAATTTAAATTTTCTAAACCCCCTCAATATCGCTTTAAGTCTATCTGGGTTTTCAGGGTGCCCTGGACCAGTTAAATGGTCTAAGAATATGTTATCGTATACTATGAGTGTCTCATCCCCCACTTAAACCACCTTAAGTTCCGATTTTATGTGTGACTTCCAACGCCTTGATACGTGAAAGCTTCAGCTCAATCAACGGGTTTATGAGGTTCTTTACGAAGCTTATGAAAAACTTTACTGGCAAACTTATTTTAGGGTTTGTTTCGGCTAAATACTCCTTAGCTAAGACTGACACCCACTTCATGTCATGACGCCATATAACGCGGTACAACTCCCAGTAGGCGTCGTCGGCATCTTCTAAAAGCCTTCTGGCTTTATGCCCATGGAGGTTGGTCATTGGAACGTATAGTAGTGGAACTATCAAACTCTTGTAGGGATTAAGTCTATCGACTAAATCAGCCGTAGCCAATACGTCTTCAGGCCCCTCACCCGGCAGGTTTACTATTAGCGTAGCGGCTGGAACCCAGTTGAACTCCGAACTCACCTTAAAAGCCTCTTCAACAACATCAGGCCACTCCTTAGGTGTGAATGGATACGGCTTCATATGCATAAGCTTACCTATGAGTTTGACACTACCCGTTTCAATACCAGTCTGATATCCAAGCCACCTGCTCTTAGTTAGAGCAAGGACTTCACTGATATCTAATACCAACCTCGGATTTTCAGCTATAGAGCTTAAAGCAGCGTGGCTTACTGAGACAAATTTAACGCCTTCAACGCTCATGACCGACTTGAAGAGTTTAAGCACTAAATCAGGTCTCTTCTTGAAGGCTGTTCCACCATACTGTAGAACATCCTCAGCATGGAGGCAGATACTCCTCTGACCTGCTTTAACGTTCATATTCACGTCATGTAAAATGTCCCCTAGAGGTTTATGTCTTAAGACCCTCATAGTGACTGTGCAGAATTCGCACCCCCTTCCACACCCCCTAGATATCTCGATCAAACCGCATATGGTTGCACCTTTGATCCTAGGTATGCTACGGCTTGGATTAGACGTAATGATTGTGGGTTTTTCAGGCCTCCAACCTTCGATGATCTTCCTGAAGAGCTTCGGAACCTCTTCTTCAGCTTCACCTATGAATAGTACATCTATCCCAAGCTTTTCCATATCGTTCATGCTTAGTTGCCATGCGCCGGGACCACCTACCACGATGGAGGACCATTTCCTCGCCCTCTGTATGACATCGCTTTTAATCAGTTTCCTAAACATGTATGCCGAGTATGGCTCACTGTGTATGAGTCCATATGGTCCTGAAAAAGTCGATGAAGCTGGTCCTAAACCCTTTGGATCCATTACGCTTATACCTATAATCTTAGTTTCCTCGGAAATAACCTTAGACAGGGACTTCGGATGAGTCACCACTATTTCATCGGGTTTTACAACGTTTGAATCGACCAGTACGCTTTCAACTATTCTAAGAGATAGGGGTGCTATAAGAGCTCTTCCGTTGGAATCTAATGGTATAGGTTTCAGTAAGAAGTTCATGGCTATGTTAAACGGTTTAAACCCTGATACTGGACCAGTCGTCATGAACCCTAGGAAAATGTTGCCACCGTAGTTGCACATCAAGGTTTCATCCGCGGTTAATATAACTTTATAACCGCACATACATGTCTAACAGAATTTTAAATAGCTACTTATTACTTTTTATTTTTACAATTTTATTATAGTGAGTGATCGTCATGCCAATCCACCCAATAGAGTATAGGTATGGAACGGTTGAGATGAGGAAGATATGGGATAGAGATGAGTGGCTTAAGAGGATGGTAATGGTCGAAGCGGCTCTTTTAAAGGCTTTATCCGAAGTTGGATTAGCCCCTTCAGAAGCGGCTGATAAAATCCACGGCCTTATTGAAAGTGGTGCTGTAACTCTTGAAGACATTAACCGTTGGGAACGTGTAACGGATCATGAAGTCATGGCCGTTGTAAAAGCCTTAGCCGAGGCGAGTGGTACATATAGGGGATACATACACGTCGGTGCCACATCCAACGATATAACGGATACAGTCTTAGCCACGCAACTGAGGGATTCCATACATTTAATAGAATCTAAGCTGAAAGACATCGCTATCACACTGATAGATTTATCTGAAAAGTACAAGGATCTTATTTGCCTCGGTAGAACGCATGGAATTGCAGCATTACCGACGACTATGGGCTTTAAATTTGCAGTTTACGCTTTAGAAATTTTCCGTCATATAGAGAGGCTTGAAGAAGCTAAACCGAGAATATGCGTTGGGAAGATGAGTGGTGCTGTTGGAACTATGGCAAGCTTTGGAAATAAGGGCTTTCAAATTCAAAAGAGGGTTATGGAGATTATTGGGGTTTATGAGCCCATGATTGCAACTCAAATAGTTCCTAGAGATGGGTTAGCCGAGTTCGTAACTTTAGCTGCGATCATATCTTCAACGTTGGATAAAATCGCCAATGAGATTCGAAACCTTCAGAGGAGTGAAATAGGAGAGCTTGAGGAGCCTTTTAGAGAGGATTCTCAAGTCGGCTCAAGCACCATGCCTCATAAGCGTAATCCGATTAAATGTGAAAAGGTTTGCGGTTTAGCTAGGATTGTAAGGTCTATGGCTTTAGCGGCCCTGGAGAACGTAGTACTTGAACATGAGAGAGACCTGACGAATAGCAGTTGTGAGAGGGTTATGCTACCCGAAGTCTGCCTACTTTTAGATGAGCAACTTAAAACAATGGTTGACGTTTTAAAGGGATTGAAGATATACCCGGATAATATAAGGAGAAATCTCGAGTCCCAGAAAGACCTTATAATGTCTGAAGCCGTTATGATGGCGATGTTTTCCAAGGGGGCTGATAGACAATGGTCTCACGAAGTAGTTAGAAGATGCTCTATGGAAGCTTGGAAAACTGGCAGACGCCTCAGAGATGTTCTAGTGGAGAACCCTGACGTGAGGAGATATTTAACGGTTGAAGAAATCGAGAAAGCTATGACACCTGAAAACTATATAGGTACCGCCAGAGAACAAGTCGAACAAGTCATAGCGTATATTAGAGGAAAACTTAAAGCCTAGAATACATTAAAGCTTGTGAATCAATGGAGGTGTTACAGTGACTTTACTCATGATACCTGGACCTACAACCCCAGCTCAAAGAGTTATGTTGGCTATGAGCAGACCGTTAATTAACCACAGGGGGCCGGAGTTTAAACTACTTTTAGAAGAAATCCAGGCGGATCTTAAGTACGTCTTTCAAACTGAAAACCCAGTAGTAATTCTAACGTCCTCCGGAACTGGAGGTATGGAGTTTACTGTAAGTAATGTCATTAATAAGGGTGATACCGTGATCGTGCCAACAATGGGCTTTTTCTGCGACAGGTTTGCTGAAATGGTGGAGGCATACGGCGGTAGGGTTTCAAGAGTACAGGTTGAATGGGGTTCTTCCGTTAAACCAGATATGGTTGAGGAGACTTTCGCTAGAGAACGTAATGTTAAAGCGATATTAATAGTTCACAATGAGACGTCTACGGGCGTTTTGGTTAGAGATATCGATAAGATATCGCGTATAGCCCACGACCATGATGCACTGGTCATAGTTGATGCTATTTCAAGTCTAGGCGGGGTTGAACTTCCGATCGATAAGTGGGATATCGATGCATGCATCACGGGCAGCCAAAAGTGTATAGCGGCTCCTCCGGGATTGGCCTTTGTTTCAGTTAGCAAACGTTTCATAGAGGAGGCTAAACGGGTAAATAGAGGTGTATACTTTAACCTTAAAGCTTACCTCGAATATATGGAGAGGGGGCAAACCCCCTATACGCCTAGTATTCCTCTCTTCTACGCGCTTAGTGAGGCATTAAAAATGGTTAAAGAAGAGGGGCTTGAAGCTAGAATAGCTAGGCATGAAAAATGCGCTAAAGCATTCTACAGAGCTATTGAGGCGTTGAATTTAGAACCGTATCCCTTCGAATATGAATATCGTTCAAAAACCGTAATAGCCGTTAAAACACCTAAGAACATCGATGCGGAAGAACTCATAAAGACCATGCGTTTAAAACACGGTGTAGTCATTAGTGGAGGGCAGGGTAAGCTGAGAGGCTCCATCTTTCGAATAGGGTGTATGGGCAATATCTCAGCCTACGAAGTCTTGGCTACTGTAAACGCATTAGAATCTTCTTTAGCATACTTAGGCTACGGCGTGGAGGAGGTCGGTATGGGTTTGGCGGAGGCTGGTAAAGCGTTATGGCCAAACTGAGGCTCCACGTGTTTATTCAAGGCTCTGTTCAAGGAGTAGGCTTTAGATACAACCTTAGAAGAGTAGCTCTTTTAAATGGTGTTAACGGGTGGGTTAGAAACCTTCCAGATGGAAGGGTTGAAGCAGTATTAGAGGGGGAGGGGGAGGCTGTCAGAAAGGTTTTGGCATGGTGTCGAAGAGGACCATCATCGGCTAAAGTAGATAGCGTTGTATTTTACGAAGAGCCATACAAAGGTGAGTTTAAAACCTTTGAAATAAGATGGTGGTAAATTGAAGATCATAGTTCTAAGCGATATACACGGCAATTTTAAAGCAGTTTACAAGATTTCAAGAGAAGCGTTAAAGCTTAAACCGGATCTATTAGTCATATGCGGCGATATTACGCATTTTGGAAGTCTAAATGAAGCTGAGAAGATACTAAGCGTCTTCAAAGGGTTTCAAACG
>CALKCG010000192.1 GCA_938082915.1 uncultured archaeon
CTTAAAGTGTATATCGGTGTCCCGGAGGCTTTTAAAAACGTGAAGTTTGAAGTCGTTGAAGAAGCTAAAGCAGATAAGCTTAAAGGTCCATATTTTAGGTTGGGTAAGCTGGCCAGTCAAATCGGTTGGAGGGTTAAGTGATGAGTGAAAAACATAGGAGAGACAAGTCTCTCATATTGGAGGTCGGTAAACGTAAAACCGCTACAGCAAGAGTCTACCTGACCGGGGGGAATGGCGTAGTTAGAATAAATTCTATCCCTATTGAAATATACCAGCCTGAAGCTGCTAGAAACGTAATAATGGAGCCTCTAATAATCGTAGGCAAAGATGTGTGGAGCAATGTAAACATAGACGTCGACGTTAAAGGTGGAGGAGTTATGAGTCAAGCTGAAGCAGCCGCCATTGGCATAACCAGAGCACTCGTAAAATGGACTAAAAGCAGCACTCTTAAGAAGCAGATACTAGCATACAAAAGACCTCTACTCGTAGGAGATCCGAGGAGGAAAGAGCCTAAGAAGTTTGGAGGACCTGGAGCTAGGAGAAGGGATCAAACAAGCTATAGGTAGATTTATCGTAGATTGAAGTTTGAAGGTGAAATATTATTAATTCTCCATTGCTATCAGGGTTAAACTTTCATTAAATCACCTCAATGAAACCCATGGCTAAAGCCTACAAGCATAGACGAGACTAAAGTCTCTTCCGATGTGTTAACTGTGGATTTCTGAAATAACCTTCTCCGGATCGCTACAGTAGGATATTGGACCACTTTCAGCGAGTGTAAAATCAAAGTAATCGTTTAGAAAAATCTACTTCACTTATATCTCCCTGTTTTTACTCTGGTCGTATCTTGGAGATTCTCCCTTTCAGCTTTTTCAACTGCTATTTTAAGCATATCTTCAGATATGAAGGTTGATGTGAGTAAAAGATTCGTCGAGCTTGGGCGCGGTATAATAGATTTTAAAGCAGTAGTTGAAGCGCGCGATTCGTCTGGAGTAGAATGGTATATAGTTGAAAATGACGTACCAACCATGGATTCTATTGAAAGCGCTAAATTCTCCCTAGAATACTTGAGAAAGAACTTTAAAGTGGAGTAAAGTCCAACTGGAAACAAATTTAAATACTTGAATTCTTTGGTGATTTAAGGGATATTTCATGGGGATTGTTCCTGTTAGATGTTTTACTTGCGGGTCGATTATAGGAGATAAGTGGGAAGAGTTTAAACGTAGAGTCGATGCTGGTGAAAACCCGAGTAAGGTTTTAGACGATTTAGGTGTTAAAAGATACTGTTGCAGGTCTATGTTGATATCTCACGTTGAAGTTATAGATGATCTTCTCAAATACTACATGGTCGGGAGGAGAATTAGCGATGAGTGAAACATGTATCGTAGATTTAAAGGCTAGGGTGATCTTCGACAGTAGAGGGTCGGAAACCATAGAAGTTGAAGTATATACTCGTAAAACCGTCGGCAGAGCTTCAGCGCCAGCGGGAGCGAGTAAGGGCAGGTGGGAGGCTGTATCCTACCCCGAAGGCGAAGTTGAAGGAGCCGTAAGAAGAATACTGATGCTGGTCAAACCGAGACTAATAGGGTTCGACTCCTCAGACCAAGTAAACGTCGATAAAACCTTAAAAGAAATCGATGGAACAGTAAATTTCTCTAAAATAGGTGGAAACGCTGCATATGCCGTATCTCTAGCAGTAGCTGATGCCGCTTCAAAAACCCTCGGAATACCGATGTATCAACACATAGGCGGTGCCATGGTTAAAAACCTTCCATATCCTCTGGGCAACGTACTAGGTGGAGGTAAACATGCTGGTGAAGGTTGTCCAGATATACAGGAGTACTTAATACTTTCAATAGGTGCTAAGAAGTTTAGAGAAGCCTACCTTGGCAATCGTGAAGTCCACAGAGCTCTCCGTAGGATTCTAGAGGAGAGAAACATCCCCTTCTTCGGAGGCAGGGGGGATGAAGGTGCTTGGGCTCCTAAGATAAGTAATGACGATGCATTTGAAGCGGTGGCTGAAGCTGTTAAACGCGCATCAGAAGTGCTTGGTTTTGAAATAAGGTTTGGTGTTGATGTAGCATCATCCTCATTCTGGGATGGAGAGAAGTGCAAGTATATGTATAAGCATGGTAAGCCTTTAGATAAAGGTGAGCAGATAGACTACGTCCTCGAATGCATAGATAAGTATAAATTGATCTACGTTGAAGACCCGCTTCATGAAGAAGATTTTGAAGGTTTTAGAGAGCTTACGGAGAAAGCTGGAGATGAATGTTTAATATGTGGAGACGACTTATTCGTCACAAACGTAGAAAGACTTAGAAAAGGCATAGATATGCATGCTGGGAACGCCGTTATAATAAAGCCGAACCAGATAGGTACGGTAACAGATGCCTATGAAGCTACAAAGCTAGCGCAGAAACACGGATATGTAACGGTTTTTTCACACAGGTCTGGCGAAACTACTGATGGACATTTAGCCCATTTAGCAGTAGCCTTCAACTGTCCCATAGTTAAAATAGGCGTATTGGGCGGTGAGAGAATAGCCAAAATAAACGAATTCCTCAGAATTGAAGAGCATATGGGTAGTCGAGCATCCATGCATAGGGTTGGTGTAAAGTAATGTCCAACGAATACGAGTCGAAAGAAGAACTTCTACTACCTCTTGAAACACTACTACCGTACGGTATTCAAATAGGCACTAGAATTAAAACCGGGCATATGAAACCCTTCATCTTTAAAGTTAGACCAGATGGATTATGCGTCTTAGACATCGCTAAAACATGTGAAAGAATTAAACTAGCGGCTAACTTCCTCGCCAGATTTGAACCTCCTGAAAAGATAGTTGTGGCATCAACCAAACTGTATGCTAAAATGCCGGTCTTAAAGTTCTGCGAACTTACTCATGCAACGCCTCTTGTTGGAAGATTTCTACCAGGTATTTTCACAAACCCCTCCTTAAAATACTATATGGAGCCTGAGGTTTTACTGGTTTCAGATCCAGATGCAGATGAGCAGGCTGTTAGAGAAGCTTCGATAATTGGAATACCCGTTGTAGCTCTATGCGACACCGACAACCTGCTTAAAAACGTTGATTTAGTCATACCGGTGAACAATAAGGGTAGAAAAGCTTTAGCTATGGTCTTCTGGCTTCTAACCAGGGAATTCCTAAGGGCTAAAGGAGCAATTCCTAAAGATGGCGATCTCACAATTAAACCTGAAGACTTCGAAGCGAAAGTTGAAGAATCTACCGTTTAAACTTCCAATTTCAACAGTTTTAGATCGATGATGGTTTTGAAAATCTGCATAATAGGCTTTAAGAATACGGGTAAAACAAGGCTAATAGCCTCCATAGTTAAAACGCTTTCCTCAAAAGGGCTTAGAGTAGTCGTGATTAAACGCTCCCATGAAAGAGTAGATTTAACGGTTAAAAGTACAGCTAGAATTTTAAACTCAAAACCCTTAGCAGTAGCCTATCAATCACCATACGATAACGTTCTAATGTTTAACCACTCCTTCAATCTAGACACGCTCTTAGACATCTTAAATCCAAACGTAATCCTATACGAGGGGTTTAAAAGCTCTCCATACCCAAAGATTCTAATAGCTTTAAAAGAAGAGCATCTCAACATAGACTTGGATAAATCTCTCGTGAAAATGGTCGTAGGACCTGAAGATATTAAAGAAGCAGCTCTCAAGCTGTATTCAAATGCCCGTTTCTCCAACGTTAAAGGTGAAAATCTCATGAATGAAATCCTACAGCTCATCGTCGAAGAATATGTTTCAACACTTCCCAGGTTAAATTGTGGAAGATGCGGCTATGGTACATGCGACGGTTACGCTGAGAAGCTGATTGAAAACAAAGCCGAGCTTCAAGATGCTGATCTACTCTGGACACTCTAGACCTTTTTTAAGTTCTAATCATTCCGCTAAGGGTAACTCGAATCCATTCGATCAGTCTTGGCGAATCAATCGACTTTAACCATT
>CALKCG010000193.1 GCA_938082915.1 uncultured archaeon
AAATAGAAGCTATTGTTAGAGAATTTGGGAAGAGTAAGATTAAGTAGATCCTCTTTTCTACCTATCACTAGTTTCAAGGTGGAGGTTAAACATCTTTGTACTTGATGGGGATAGATGTAGGGAGTACTGTGTGTAAAGTTGCTTTGTACGACTATAGTGGACGCGTGGTTTCCATTGCCAGTAGAGAGTATGAAGATGTATTCGTTTACCCTGAGCCGGATTGGTGTGAATACGACCCTGAAAAGTTCTGGAAAGTAATAGCCGGTTGCATAAGGGAATGCATCCAAAAGAGTAAAGTTGACCCTAGAGATATTAATGCATTGAGTACATCTGTCAGTGGTGAATCTATCATCCCCATGGGTAGAGATGGAAAACCCGTCTACAATGGGATAAACTGGACGGATAAACGTTCTCGATCATATGAGCAACAACGTAGGGCTCTCGATGAGAAAATAGGTGCTTTAAGAGTCTACGAAATAACAGGCTATCCTTTAAACCCCGTCCCCTCCTCGGTGAGAATACTTTGGCTTAAAGATGAACTACCCGAAGTCTATGGGAAAATTTGGAAGGTCATGTTATGGGAGGATTTTGTAAACTGGAAGCTCACGGGTGAAGACGTAATGAGTTACTCAACAGCGGCATCTTCACAGTTATTTGACATAAGGAGTAAGAGGTGGTCTTCAGAGATACTCGAAGAATTCGACATAAGCACTGATATTCTACCGGAATGCCTACCATCAGGTGAAACCGTAGGCGAAGTCCACTCGGAAGCTTCAGAAGAAACAGGCCTCGCAGAAGGTACTCTCGTAGCTGCTGGCGGATGGGATCAAAGTTGTGGGGCTCTTGGAGCGGGGGTGGTTGAAGAGGGCGAGGCGTGTAATACTACTGGCACGGTTGAATGCATTACAGCAATCGTCAAAAACCCCGTTCTAAACGAGAAGACACTATCGACTGGATTATACTGTTCACCTTATGTTGCTGAAGACGCTTACGCATATTTTGCGTGGTTTCCCACGTCAGGTGCCGTATTAAAGTGGTTCAGGGACAATTTCGCAGAGAAGGAGGTGGATTTAGCCTATGAAACGGGTCAAGACGTCTACGATATATTAACTGCTAAAGCTGAAAAATCCAAGCCTGGAGCAGGCGGCCTTCTCTTATTGCCATACTTTGAAGGCAGTGGCGTTGGACAACCGCCCGCGTTTAACATAGACGCTAGGGGAGCTTTGATAGGACTGAGGCTCTCCCATGTGAAGAACGACGTTATTAGAGCTATACTCGAGGGTGTGGCTTTTCAAACACGTATAATAGTTGAGAGTATAGAAAGACTTGGAGTCAACATTAGAGAATTGAGGGCAATAGGGGGTGGGGCAAAGTCAAAGCTTTGGATGCAGATTAAAGCAGACGTAATGAGGAAGAGGATAGTCTTACCCGACGTAACAGAAGCTGGGACTCTTGGTGCCGCAGTATTAGCGAGCATTAGTAGTAAAATTCATCCAGATTCAAAACAAGCCGTTAGGAAAATGTGTAGAGATAAAAGCGTATTCCACCCTCAAAATGAAGTAGCAGAAGTATACGAGAGAATCTACGGTATTTACAAGGATGTATACCCAACACTTCTTCCAATATTCACCAAAATAGCGTCATTATCCTAGGTTAAGACTTGTAGGCCGTCATGATGGGGGACTTAGAACTCTGACGTGCTGATCTTAGTCGCCTTAAGGCATCTTCAGTACTTTCCATACTTTTCCACTGCTTTAATCATGGACTTCAGGTTTTCTAGTTTTGCGTTCGCCGGTACTTCATCGCCTGTTACGAGAACGTAACCTCCACCCTCCATACCTTCCTCTAAACATCGAATCGCCTCATTTTCAACATCTTCCAAGCTTCCAAAAGCTAAAACAACCGGGTCGAAGTTACCCATGATACATATCTTATCACCATAAAGCCTCTTCGCCTCTCTAATAGATACTCCACTTTGAAGTTCAAACGGCTCCATAAAGTGCGGCTTCACTTCAGCAACCATTGGAAGCTGTCTCCTTAAGCCTCTTCCAACCATGTAAAATCCTATGTACTTGCCATCAATCCTTTTCACCAATCCAATAGCCATTTTAAGCTCTGGTAGAACGAACCGTTTAAACTGTTCAGGGCTCAGTTCAAATGCCCCCCATACGTCGTAATATAAGACTTCTGAGGGGGATTCTAGGAAAGCTTCAACTTCCTTCTCCTTCTTCTCCCATAGGATTTTCAAAACATCCTCTACAACCTTAGGTCTAATATATAGATCCATGTAGGTTTCCTTAACACCCCTAACACTTACAAGTTCTGAGAAAGCACTAGATATGCTATCTTGAGCCACACCTTCATTACCAATAGTCTCAACAGCGGCTTTTAACTCTGTGAAATCTGGCTCCGCTTTATTAATCCATGCTTCAACATAAGCCTTGTAGACCTCATAGTCGCCCTCAGTTTTCACGAAGTGTTCTATAGTTCTAGAAGTTATGGGATCTTGAGGGTTGAACCCGATAACGTCCACCTGCTTAAGAGACCCCGCGGGTGTTCTAATCCAATGCTCAATGATAGTCCTACTTCCCTCCCTCTTCGTAAACGTTTTTATGGAAAAGCCCTCAGGCCAATTTACAAACCACCCTTTACCAGTAGGTCCTCTGAAATATATAGACCCTATAATCTGATGGACTTGGAAAACAGCCCTCCAGCCAGTCCTACGTAAAACACTATACGAAAACCTATCGTGGATGAGTGGGGCGACTGGAACCATATCAGGGATTTCTCTTCGAACGGCTGTGAGAAATCTCTCTTTCTTATTCATCAAAACCCCTCATATTTTAATCGTAGGTCTAAGCTTCTATCTATCCAAAGGGAACTACTTCCGATATCTGCCATATTTTCAGGTTTGAGCGAATCAAAATGAGTTAAGCAAGAGCCTTCTTCTAAAAGAGGCTTTTTAAGGCTCAGAACATAGGTCATTATTTCACCTTGGCCTTTGGATATTCTCCATATTTTTTAATAGCTTTGTATAATGCGATGACATTCTCTAGGGGCGTTGTGGGGTTTATTTCTCCGCTTGAGCCTGGGCAGTAGCCTGAGCCTGGAGCTGCTATACTAATGCACTCTCTTACAGTTCTCTCCACTTGCGTTGGTGATCCATGCTGGAGCAGATGCCAGTTGTCTATACCACCAGTTAAAATAAGCCTGTCTCCATACTTCTCTTTAATCTGCTTAAGATCCATCGAGAAGGGCTCCAAGGGATTCAGCCCTACGAAACCCGTCTTAATGAGGTCGTCAAGTATAGCCTCTGTGTTTCCCTCGCTATGGAAAATCATTCTAACACCTGCTTTTATAGCTGGGTAAATTATTTCTCTCATCCTTGGAATCCATTCTTCCCTCAGAAACCATATGGGATGCATAAGGCCACGTTTCTCTGCTATATCGTCTGCAACCATGAAGGCTGGTCCTGCTTTAGCTTCTATATAAGCCTTGACGTTTGCACGTGCGTCTATTGCACGTATATCCATAATCCTCCTTACAACGTCTTTAGTCTGATGAATCGCGCGAACGTAAAGAGGCCAGCTAAGAATCCTCGGGATGTCATCCATTATGGCTGAACCGCATCCTACGACTACAATGCCATATATGCCATAGTGCTTGGCGAGGTTACGATAATTGGAAACATACCGTTCTACGAGCTCATCTTCCGTATGAGCAGGCTCCATTTTAAGTTCAATAAGTTCTTCAAGGTTTTTAAAGGGTCTCTCCACTATCTGGTCTGAGTGCGTCCCGTCATTGTACACTATGTATTTATGTTTAAAAGGTTTACTGAATAGTATATTCCCCCATTTATTGTCATCCCATATTCGCACAATCCTACCTTCTCTCGGGAGAACCCATGGAATATAGCTGAAGCTTTGGAAGGATATGTCCATACCAAGCCTATGGTAGGTCTTAGGCATGACTTCCTCAGGAGAACCATACCCTCCTATTTCATGAAAAACCCTTATGTTGTTGATTGAGTCGAATATCGGTGTACGGTCAGGTTCTTCAAAATCCAAAACCCTGATAAACCTTTCATATGAGTCCATGCTAATAAACACCACCAGTCAGCGTTTAAAAATCAAGCATCTTATGGAAAACGGTTCTACCTTAACCTTTAACTTTCCAAGCTCTATTTCAACCGGTCCTTCCATTAGGTCTTCGACTTTGTAAGATTCACCTAGCTTTAGGGTTTCTGATATCGGCTTAGGAAACATGTTTATGAAGAACCACGCTTCTGCATCATCGTGTACCCGCCTTCGTCTAGGTAATCCCACGCATAGTTCAGGTTGTACGCCTTCTGATTTCAGAAGGTGGAGCAGAAAGTCCTTTGTAGACTCGTCTCTGAAGGCCGCATATCCATGCCCTATGAACGTTCCAATTATGTATGCTTTACCCTTACCGTAGTTGTTAACAGCACCCACGGTTTTTCCATCGCAGGTCAAAATGGTATCAGCAGTCTTGCATCTAAACGTCTCTACGTAAAGATTCGCCAACAAGCTATGTCCTTTAAACACTCCATTTCCTCTAAACCTCACAGAAGGTCTTATTTCACCATAGCTTCTCTCCACAGGCGTCCACTTGGGTGGTTTAACTGGTTCATGGCATAGTTGAAGCAATTCATGTTCAACGCCGAAAAGCTCTTCAGCGCCTTCGACTAATTCGCTTGGTCTCGCGAATCCAAAATTGTCGTATCGTCCAGGGCAGGCCTCCGAGATCAGTACGCCGCCTGAAGCTACGTACTTTTCAAGCTTCCGAAAGACTTCTATGCTCATGGATAGTGGAAACGGAAGTATTACGGCTTTGTAGTTTTCAAGCTCCTCTACCGATGCTAAATTCGCCTCTACAAAGTCAACCCATACG
>CALKCG010000194.1 GCA_938082915.1 uncultured archaeon
TATCTTCCTTAAGATATTAAGCTGTACTCAGCAGAAATAAAGGTGTCTATCTTAAAACTGGAAAACTGACTTCTTCAACCCCCATCTATGCAAATGCAATGTTTAAAAATCTGCAAGGTCTATCGATTTCTAAGATTAAAAAACTTAAAGTTTAGCGTTCATCTTCATTTCTTAAGGGAAACCCATTGCCTCATGATTTAGAAGGATATAGAGGTTCGGCATTAAAGGCTTTAATAAGTATAGGTGCCGAAATCGGAGATGCCATAAGAATTAAGAAGAGTAACGGCGCAATCTACGAAGGAATATTGGTTCCAAGGTTTGAATACGGTGATCCGGAATATATAGTTTTGAAACTTAAAAACGGATACAATATCGGGTTGAAGGTGACGGATGCGGATGTTGTGGAGAAGTTGGGTGAAGGAAGCAAACTTACGTACAAGGCTCAACCTACACCTAAAACCGTTTCAAACCTTCCAAAAGTGTCGATAATAGGTACAGGGGGGACGATAGCCAGCAGAGTTGACTACCGTACTGGCGCTGTTACACCCGTCTTTACCGCTGACGACATCTACAGTATGGTTCCAGAACTTGGAGAAATTGCAGACATAGAGACAAAGGTTCTATTTAACATATTCAGTGAAGATATGACCCCTAAACATTGGACTAAAATAGCCGAGGAAATAGCTTCACAGTTTGAAAATAACGTCCAGGGGATCGTAGTGGCTCACGGTACGGATACTATGGGTTATACGGCGGCGGCTTTAAGCTTTGCGTTGCAGAATCTTCCAGCTCCTGTAATACTCGTGGGAGCTCAAAGGTCTTCAGATAGGCCTAGTAGCGACGCCGCTTTAAACTTGATATGTGCTGTAACCGCAGCAATCCATGCACCATTTGGAGAAGTTGCCGTAGCCATGCATAAAAACCTCTCAGACAATGAGGTTTTAATCCATAGAGGCACACGAGTTAGAAAGTGTCATACGAGTCGTAGAGATGCGTTTAAATCGATCAATGCGGATCCATTGGGTGTGGTTAAGAATAGGGTTTACCATCAGATTTCAAGCTCTTTTAAACCTAGGAGTTCATTGAACAGTTTTAAGATTCAACCTATTTTCGAAGAGAAGGCTGCTCTCGTAAAATATCACCCCGGTTTCAACCCAGAGATTATTGAGAAGCTTTTAGACATGGGCTATCGTGGGATCATACTTGAGGGCACTGGTTTAGGCCATGTAGGTTCAGTATGTATTAAGGCTATTGAGCGTGCTCGAGATATGGGCGTTTTCATAGGGATGACTTCACAGTGTATATGGGGACGCGTAAATATGAACGTCTACTATACTGGTAGAGATCTACAGAGAGCTGGTGTCACACCGCTTGAAGACATGTTGGCTGAAATAGCAGTGGTTAAGCTTATGTGGGTTTTAGCTCAAACAGATAATATTGAAGAGATTAAGAGACTTATGCTTACGAACATCGCTGGCGAGTTTTCCCATAGAATATCCTATAGGTGGTCGGCTTGAAAGTAAAAATTGGTTTAGAACTTCATCAACAATTAGCTACAAACCATAAGCTTTTTTGTAGCTGTCAAACTTTTCTAAGCGTTACAGAGCCTGAGTATAGGTTTACACGTAGGCTTAGACCGTCTCAGAGCGAGCTTGGTGAAGTAGACCCAGCAGCCCTTATTGAATTTAAAAAGGGAAGATATATTGTGTATGAGGTTGATGATCTATCCTCATGTCTTGTAGAGATGGATGAAGAGCCTCCCCATCACCTTAATGAGGAGGCTGTTGAAATAGCTTTAACCGTTGCTTTAATGCTTAACGCTTCTCCAGTGGATGAAGTACATGTTATGCGTAAAATTGTAATAGACGGCTCAAATACCGCTGGTTTTCAGAGAACTGCTCTAATAGCGACTGGGGGTTACGTAGATGTTGAGAGTAAGCGTATCCCCATACAGACGATATGTATTGAAGAAGATGCTGCTAGACTTATTAAGCAAGAGGGTGAAGCCATCTACTATAGGCTTGACAGACTCGGGATTCCTCTAATAGAGATTGCAACAGCCCCAGTCATAGAGTCTCCTAAAGAAGCTTTAACCGTCGCCTACTTTATAGGCCGTATACTCAGAGCTACTAACCGAGTTAGAAGAGGTTTAGGCTCCATAAGACAGGATATAAATATATCTACTGAAGGAGGAGGTTTGGTAGAGATTAAAGGAGTTCAAAAGCTTGACCTCATCGAGAAAGTTGTTGAATATGAGATCATGCGGCAGAAAAACCTCTTAGCGATTAGGGATGAACTTAACGCTAGAGGCTGTAAATCAACAGATATCATGAATGAACCTATTGTAGACATTACGGAGGTTTTCAGAAATACATCAAGCCGCATCATACGTAATGCTGTTAAATCCGGAGGAAAAGTCTTAGGGGTGGTTCTTAGAAAGTTTGCAGGGCTTCTAGCACGTGAACTTGAACCTAATTTAAGATTTGGTGGGGAATTTGCAACTAGAGCCAGTTTCTGGGGTGGCGTAGGTGGGATTTTCCATACGGATGAACTTCCAGGTTATGGTATAACCGCTGAGGAAGTTGTTAAGGTCAGAAGTTTAACTGGGGCTGGTGAACTGGATGCAGTCGTACTTGTAGCCGATGAATATTCTAAGGCTGAAGCCGCTTTAAAAGCGGTTTTAGAGAGGGCTTTAGAAGCTTTAAAGGGGGTTCCAGAGGAAACTAGAGGACCAAATCCAGATGGTACAACCAGGTATATGAGACCTAGACCTGGAGCAGCTAGAATGTATCCTGAGACAGATATCCCACCTTTAAGGATAAGCGAAGGTTTACTTTTAAAGGCTAAACGTAATCTTCCTGAGCATCCGAGTGTAGTACTTAACGGTCTCATAGAAACCTATGGATTGAATAGAAAGCTGGCTGAACAGCTTATGGACTCTGAATACTTAGGCATCTTCAAACTTATAATGTCTGAAGTAAAGGTTCCGGCTAGATTTGTAGCTGTAACGCTCACAGAAACACTTAAGAGTCTCGAGAGGGAAGGCATTGACGTAAGCATTCTGGCGGATTCAACGCTAATCGACGTTTTCAAGTATGTTGATAAAGGATTTATGGTTAAAGAAAACGTGCCCGACGTTTTAAAGTGGCTTTGCTTAAACGTAAATATGGGCGTTGAAGACGCATTAAAGGCTTTAAACATACGATTAATACCTAGAGAGGAACTCGAGAAAATAGTTGACGATGCTTTAACAGTTAAATGCGACTTGGTAGATAAAATGGGCGTCAAAGCCTTAGACTCTATAATGGGTTTTTTAATGGGTAAGCTTAGAGGTAGAGTGAATCCGCAACTTCTAATGGAAATTATCCGTAGGAAAATCGTGGAGAGGACGGGGGGTGGTCGAAGTTAACTTACTTTAACATTCACATGGAGCTTATGTGTGGAAAATGTGGTTCTCTATATTCCCCGGCCAAACCCTGGGTTAGATGTTTGAAATGTAAGGAGGTGCTTGAATTTGTTCTCAGCGACGACTTAAGCGCTGGGGAGATCCACTTCGATAGTGTTAACTCTATGTGGAGATATAGATCCCTCCTTCCAATACCGAGCGATTGGAACACCATTTCATTGATGGAGGGATATACGCCTCTAGTCAAAGCAGAAAACCTCGGAAATACTCTTAAGCTTAAAGAACTATACCTTAAAGATGAGTCAAGAAATCCGACTGGCTCTTTCAGAGATAGAGCCGCCTCCCTTATGGTTACATGGGCATATAAAACGGGTTTTAAAACGCTCATAGCGGCTTCAGATGGTAATATGGGTGTTAGTCTAGCAGCTTATGCTGCTAAAACCCGTTTAAACTGTAAGGTTGTAGTACCTAAAAACGTTGATGAAGGTAAACTCCTTCAACTTCTAATCTACGGATCTGAACTTAGCGAATATGGCACTTATTTAGATGAAGCGATGGATAGAGTGATTAGACTTGCTGAAGAGCAGAATGCGTATCAAGCAACTCCTGAATTAAACCCCCTGAGCATAGAAGCTCAGAAGACGATTAGTTATGAGATCTGGGAACAGTTAGGAGAAGTGCCGGATACTATAGTGGTCCCCGTTGGAAGTGGAAGTTGCCTCTTTTCTATCTGGAAGGGATTTACAGAGCTTAAGAAGTTGGGCTTTACTAATGAAATCCCTAGGTTTGTAGCCGTTCAATCTGAAGGATGCGCCCCTATCGTAGAAGCTTTTAGGAGAAATTCCGAACTCGTAGAGCCGACTAACCCTGAAACCAAGGCGAGTGCGATATTGATTAGAAAACCAGCATATGGCGTTAAAGTCCTTGAAATTCTGAGAGAAGGAGGCATGGCTGTTTCAGTTAGAGATGATGAAATATTTGAATCTGAGAAAATGCTGGCTAGGTTTGAAGGCTTATTTGTTGAGCCGTCGAGTTCGTCGACAATTGCAGCTCTTATAAGACTTTCAAGAGAAGGAATTTTAAGCCCAGATGAAAAAATTGTATGTATTCTCACGGGAAGTGGCTTAAAAGTACCAAACATATTTGAATCTATGAGTTACAGAAAACGAATGTTCGAAATGAGCTTTGAAACAAGCATGAAATTCCGTATACTCGCCTCTCTTTCTAAAGGCGAGAAACATGGGTATTCCATTTGGAAATCTTTAAAAGGTATTATCAGCCTACAAGCTGTCTATCAACATCTCCAAGATTTGGAGAAGAGAGGTTATGTTGAAAGCTTCAATTTAAACGGTAGACGCATATACAAATTGACGGAAGAAGGAAGGCAACTTTTAAGGGCTTTCAGAATCATAGGTTTTTAGCTTCAATCAAACAAATGCTCTCAGCGGCAATTTTAGCTGCTTGAATGGCTGTTATTCCGTTATCGTAAGGAGGTGAAAGCTCAAC
>CALKCG010000195.1 GCA_938082915.1 uncultured archaeon
GGTATGCAACGCCAAGAATAATGGGGGAGAATCAACCGTATTTTTCTTTGTATATTTCCTTCAAATAAATCCAAGATTTTCTATCTCTTCCACTCTCCAACTCTCTCAAAAATAAACCGATATCCTTCTCATCATCTATATCCAACATCATACTCTTAGAGTAGAAGACGGCAACATTTGACCCGGCTTTTTCCGCTTCATGTAGATGTAACGTACAGCTATTCGATCCAAATCTAAAGGTTATTGCCGTGGGAAGGCTCAGCATTAAAGCGTTCGTCCCCCCATCTTCAGACGGCGATACAACTACGTAGGGTTTTTTCAAGCTTAAACCAGTCAATAGTAGCCCGTCAACATCTTCAAGGTTTATCATAGGTATATCCGCTGGCAGTATCAGTACGGCTTCTGCTCCAAGTTTTCCAGAGTACTCAACCCCTAATTCCACAGCTTTATTGAGTCCAATGCTTCCAGCTCCTTCTCTGAGGGTTTTACAACCTAGGCTTCTCCCCAGGCCTAAAACTTCTAGGCTTGGGCTTACGACCACAATCCCAGTCAATAGCTTAGAACGTTTTAACGTTGAGATTACGTCTTCAAGCATGAGTAATGTCAGTCTCTTCCTAGCGTCAAGGCTTAAAACACTAGATAACCTTGTCTTGCTTTCGCAAAGGTCTTTTACCGGTACTACGGCGTAGACTATTTGCTTCAACAGCTTACATATGAATCTCTAAGGCTGCTTTAAGAGTTTCTCTGGCGAGGGCGATCTGCTTGTTCAAATCACTCATAATGGTATCCGTTAAAACGACTTTGATGCCGAGTTGTTCGACTTCGGGTTTAAGGCTCTCGTCTCTAACGTCAACTACGAAAACTTTTAAAAAGTCTCTGTAAAGCTCTGCTACGGTTAAAGCCGAAGGCTTCAATCCAAGCTCCAGCATAATTTTATCAGCTGGCCCTTTCAGAGCTTTACCGGCCACTATAGGACTTACGGCTACTATGGGCCTTAGAGATTTCCTAAGGAGGCTTCTAATACCTTTAACGGCTAGTATCGGTCCTATGCTTAGTATCGGGTTGCTTGGACATAAAATTATAACATCAGCCTCTTCCAATGCTTCGAGGACACCTGGAGCCGGCTCAGCTTCTTCGGCTCCTTCGAAAACAACACTTAAGAGTTTAGGTTCACATCTCCTCTTGACGAAGTACTCTTGAAACGGTAATCGTCCCGCGTCGGAGTATATTACCGTCCGTAAGTAGTCGTTAGTCACAGGGATCAGTCTAATTTTTAATCCGAGGCGCTTACATAGCTCGAGCGTTGCTTGCGATAGCGTTAAGCCGCTTCTAAGCAGGTATGTCCTATAGATGTGCGTCGCCAAATCCATGTCTCCAAGCTTAAACCATGGATCAAACCCGTATCTTGAAAGCATATTTAAACATTTGAAGCTATCCCCTTCTATGCCCCACCCTTTATCTTTACATACTAAATCTGCAAGCGTATACATGATTATGTCTAAGTCTGGGCTTATGTGTAAACCATAGAGTGTTAAATCGTCTCCAACGTTTCCAATGATGCTTACGTTTTCCTGAGGAATGACCTCAATAAGTCCTCTGAGGAATCTTGCCGCTCCTACGCCACCTGCTAAAGCCGTAACTTTAAGCTTACTTAAATCCTCCATGCGGTTAATTCCCCCTTCTCTGACGTTAAGACCCATACGATTTCACTCAATGGTTTTCTCGAAGGGGGATTGCATTCCCCAACTGGATAGCCCAACGTCAGTATGGCTTGTGGCTCAAAATCCTCTGGAAGTTTTAAAGTCTTCTTTACGATCTCTTGGCAGAATAGTGGTGCGCACACCCAGCATGCTCCAAGCCCCTCTACGTGGATTGCTAAAAGCATATTCTGCACGGCAGCCGCTACACTTTGAACAGCCATAATATACTCAGCCCTCATTCTCCGCTCATCGGGATATTTATGCATATCTCTCATAGTTAAACCTACGATTATTAACACAGGGCTTTCAGTAAACCTTCTCATAGATTCTTCTTCAACAATCTTCAACGCCTCCGATTCTGAAACCCCATTTTTCCTCAAGTCTTCAAGCCATACATCAGCCATAGCTTTAGCAAGCCTTTTCTTAATACTATCCTCGTATACTACGATGAAACGCCAAGGTTGAGCATTATGAGCTGAAGGAGCCCATCGAGCAGCTTCAAAAATTCTACTTAAAACTTCTCTTGAAACCATCCTCCCATCATAGGTTCTGACGCTTCTCCTACTCTTAATAATTTCATATAACATAGAATTCAACATTAAATTCACAGACCTCCAGAACATTAATTTTTCAGCTTCCAATAGTTGACCAGGTCGAGCTTCAGAAGCTTTAGAAAGATTTATACAACACATTATTAGAAAATTCTTTGATGCCGGGGTGGCTGAGTGGCGAGGCGACGGGCTGCAGACCCGTTGAACAGGGGTTCAAATCCCCTCCCCGGCTTCTATTCAGACTATATATCAGTATACTCGCTTAAACGGGTAATGCATAAAGCAATATAAAAGTTCGTCGGGTAGAGAATGTTCCTTGTCATGATGAGAGCTTTAAACTCATGGGGGAGTTTAAGCTATGAAAACTGATCGGGGTTATTTGCGAGGTGGTTATTCTGCGCATAATATTCATCGGGTCCGGCGGATCTGTTGTGACTAGAAGGCGTTGTTATTCGTGCATTTTAGTAGATGAAGACATAATGATGGACTGCGGTAGCGGAGCTTTGAAGAATCTCAGGTTGGCTAATGTAGACCTGGTAAAAGTTAAAAAGATTCTAATATCAAGAGGTCTAAAGTGTGCACTGCTTTCCCTTACGCCATTTACATGTACCATTCCTGCTATGTGTTAAAATTTACCACGATTAGATATAGGAGGTATCTATGTAGAGCACAGGGCATACGGCTCAGCTCTATCTAAAATATGGAAGTGTCTTGAATGTACTCTTTTCCAGTTTTTAATGCTATTTCGGCCTTCGTTAACTCGCTTCCCAAGTATGCCGCATGGTCAAGCCTAGTTATAAGATTCATTCCACAATTTTCAAATATATTTCTTCAGCCTTTTTGCCCTTAATTATTAGAGATGGCTTATCGTAACCGAAGGCTGGGTAGTAGAGGACGGCGATGAATTCGCTCTGCCGATCTATCATTATTTTTAAAACATCCCTTGGTGTCGAGGACTGGCGGCTTTACATATTCTGTCGTTTCTATGACAGGTACTTCTCTCTCCAACGCAATGTTATAAGGCTCTTCCCCCCTCCTTTTACTCTTCAACATTAAGAGGTCTAACCCCAAATCCTTTGGAACGGAATTTCTCTTCTTCGCTATAAACATCATCTTCGAAGCCGTGGCCAGCTCTTTTACGCTCCCCTCTGCTTTGACACTCCTTTCAGTTGTCAGCAGAATGCTTGCACCAATTTCAGATGCTACGCCCGCCAGTAGAGCGTTAACCCCCACAGAGTCGGCGCCCATCAGTTCCACAACATTGCCCACCCCCATTAGAAGCGGTACTTCGGGGTTTCTTTTTGCAAATAAGTGAAAAGCGCTCAAAGATTCGGTCAAACCTGGGTTATTGATAGAAACCGAGAATTAAATCTGCGATGACCCTTTTTATTCCAAGCTTTTTACCTCTTTTACGTTCTCTTCCAAAAATTCTACGCGTTCCTCAGCTTCTTTAGGGAAATAACCTTTTTTATGGTTTGTTGGAATGACTACGACGGCAACATTCGACGCAAAGGAGGCCATTTCCCGCATGTTTCCAGCATCCACGCTCAGTATTAAATCGCACCCAGCAGAAACAGCTTCCCTCGCCTCATCTGGGTCAAGGGTGTCGATACTTACAGGCACGCTTACAGCTCTTTTGACCGCAGTGACCGCGCGTCTAGCATCCGACAATCTTGACTCTTCCGCAAGCATGCCAATATCGATTATATCTGCTCCATCGCGTATGTATCGGCGCGCCAACACAGCGATCTCGTCATCGGATAAAAGCGGCGCGTCGACGATTTCAGCCATAATGCGCATGGGGAAGTCTCTACCTATGGCCAAGCCTCCCACGGTCATATTGCCAGGATTCTTCAGCAGCAAATCTCGCTTCTCCTCAACGTCTGCTAATTCCTCAAGAGCTCTACGTTGAATCTCATAGTTGAGGATCTCGCACGTGGGCTTTTCCTTGGAGAACTTCACTTTTCCTAAGAAGCTCAATACTATTGGTAGGTCGGCCGCGTATTTGGGACCTTTGTAAGTCTGGATTCCCCTCGCATCTTCCATCACCGTCACATCGCCTTTTACAAGGCCTGGAACTAAAATAGCATCAAAACCATTAAGGTTTAACTTTTCAACTTCCTTAGCAATTCTTTCAGGCGTCAGAAACGCGGCAACTGAAACGTTTAGAAGAACGCTTGCTTATACTCCGCTTTTTTTAGCATAATACACCACCATATCCTTAGCCAAGAGTCCCGTGATCAACAATACCTTCATATTCACACCTTCATGACGTCCACCTTCTTGATGTTGCTCATTATTTGTCTCGAGTGTTCTAGAACGGTTACTCCCTCTATTTTTTAAGACGCTCAACGTTTTCCAAGTCTATTTTTCTAGCGTGTAATTTTATTTTCTCACCACACTTAATTGCACTGAAGGGACAAACGGCTATACATAATTTGCAGCTTCGACATAACGTGATGTTGATATTTGGGAAAAGGTTTCTAACCTGAACGGCATGTTGAGGGCATATGTCGACAACTGGGCACGGCTCGCAACGTTTATAAACACTCCCATCGACGCGATAAGTAACGTTGTTTCGATGATGCTTTGCTGATCTGTCGGCACTGCGTATACGGGCACTCCTCCCTTTTGCGCTCGTGCGATCGCGTTCGTCACTAAAGTATCCGCTATACCATGCACAACCTCAGCGATGGTCTTTGGGTGGCGGGTGAAACTATGAAAGCCTTATATATTCCCCTTAGAAACCTTCTGGCTTTGGGAGATTTTATCATAATGATGGTGCTAGTAGACCCTTAGGGAACCTCCCAGTATTCTAAAGGACTCAATTGTTAAGCGTGTCCGGGCATCCAATGACCATTATTCACACTCGCGTGGTTTGGTCGATAGCGCAACCTTCAACAGCCCTGTGACAATGTGAGCCGCTTCTTCAACCTCTGGAGTTAGGGCTTCCCCAAACGATAGATCGCCGGGTTGAACACCTATAAGTACAACTTCCCCGTTAAACCCCATAAGCCTTAGGTATTTTATAAGTAGCGTTAAAGGTAGACGATGGGTTGACACTATCACCTCATTTGTTAGATCTTCAAGTCTGGCTACTATTAAATCTCCAGGTTTACGCTTTGTCTCAACGGTATCTACTATTATGAGATGTGAAGGTTTAAACTCTAAAATGTCGTCTAAAACTGCTTCAGGAGAAACGCCAGCCTCCAATATTAGAACATTTTCAAAATTAAACTGTTTAAGCGAAGATGCCACATATACGCCGAAGCCGTCGTCTCTCCTCAACGTATTTCCAATACCTAACACTACTACCTTACGCCTATTTTCAAGGAGCTTATTGAAAACTTCTTCCATTTCTACAAACCTACTATAATTGAACACTTTAGGCTCTCCTACTTTACAATTAAATCGCTCCTACTGAAGCCAGCCAGCTCGAATTCCCTTGTTAACGTTATGGCTTTCCTAGGACATACTTCTTCACATTGGGCGCAGAAAAGGCACTGGTCTATATGGAATATTGGACGTTTACCTTTATCGTCTTCTATAAGTTCCGCAGCTCCGCTTGGGCAGAACCTCGCACATAATCCACAGCCTATGCAAAGTTCCCGGTTGAAACTTATCTTTCCTCTAAGCCCTTCAGGCACAGGTATTTTCTCCCTATCTCTGAACGGATACATCAACGTAGCCCGTTTCTTGAAGAGATGTTTAAGTACTTCGGGAAGCATAGCCATCCAATTTCACCTCTTCAACCTCTTTAACTCTTCTAAACTGCCAATCCAAACCTTCTCCTTCTCGCTATCCAATATGGCTACTCTAGAAGTACAACTTAAACACGGGTCTATTGAAGCAAATATCACGGGTACATCGGCTATGTTGACCACATAATTCCCCTTAGACGTGAGCATTTCGCAGAGTGCAGGTAGGTTTTCAAACGTAGGTGTTCTAACCTTATACCTTTCAGGTTTTTCGCTTCCATTAGACCTTACGTAATGTACAAGCTCTCCCCTAGGTGCCTCCACTCTACTGAGGTGTTCGCCAACTGGTGGGTTCAATCTAAGCTTAACTCTAACCGGTCCACTGGGCATGTGTTTGATGCAGTACCTAACCATGTTTATTGACTCTAGTATTTCATCTATCCTAACTAAAATCCTGCCGAAGCTATCGTTGGTATCGTAAGTAATTACGTTGAATGGGATTTCATCGTGAACGGCGTATGGATCATCTGCTCTAACGTCGTATTTCACATTGGACGCCCTTAAAGTCGGTCCAACTGCACATAGCCTTACCGCTTCATCGGGTTTAAGTATTCCCACTCCTACACATCTTGCAGCTATCGTTGGATCTGTTTCACAGACCTTCTTATAGTAGTTAGTCCTCCCCTCTATATAGTCCATAGCCTTTAAACATTTATCGTAAGTCTTAGGTTTGATGTCTCTTCGAACGCCTCCGATGGTGTTTATGGCAGATGTAACCCTGTTACCGGTTATCTCCTCTATCAAATCCATAACAATCTCTCGGTCTCTCCACACATACATAAACAATGTATCAAACCCTATTTCATGAGCTGCAACGCCGAGCCATAGAAGATGGCTATGAATTCTAGCAAGTTCTTCAACTAAAACCCTTATATACAATGCTCTACTCGGTACTTCAACGTCGTAAAGCCCTTCAACATTCTGACAATAACATAACGTATGTGCTACATTGCATATGCCGCATATTCTCTCAGCCAAGTATATGTTCTGTATATAGTTTCTCTCCTGCATGGCTCTTTCAATACCTCTATGTGTGTACGATACGTCTACGTCTGCTGCGACAACGTGTTCCCCCTCCACTATGAGTTTTAAGAACAACGGTTCTTTTAGGGCGGGGTGTTGCGGTCCTATAGGTACGTCGAAAAATCTCTCGTAAGAGGAATTAACGCTCACTTCCACCACCTCTAATGGTTTTAGGAGGTGTAAGTTGACTCTCTTTTCTAAGTGGGTAAACTCCCTTAGGCCAGTCTTCGGGTAGGAGAATACGTTTTAAGTTTAGATTGCCTTTAAATTCAACACCCAACATGTCGTGTACCTCTCTTTCATGGAAAGATGCCCCAGGTATCACATCAATTATGCTATCTATTACTGGTTTATCCTTAGGTACCCGTGTTCTAACGCTTACAGTCAATTCTCTACCAAGATGAGGCATAACCTCTATCTCTTTACCAAAATCTGTGGAAGTTATGGTTTGAATATGTACCAAGCCCAACTTTTCAGCTAGAAACTTGACGACTTCCTTATAGTGCTCTAGAGGAGTATAGAAGTATACCCTACGTGGAGTTAT
>CALKCG010000196.1 GCA_938082915.1 uncultured archaeon
TGGTCTAAAGCCTATGGAGAACTGTTGACTTTAGCTGAGCTACTAATGGCGCCTGTTGCTACGACATTCATGGGTAAAGGTGCAATACCTGAAAACCATCCGTTGGCGCTGGGATGTATAGGGATGCACGGTAGAATAGAGGCCAATAGGTCTATAATGGCCGCTGACGCTATTCTGGCCGTAGGCGTTAGATTTTCAGATAGGAGCACTGGTAAAGTCGACGAATTTTGCCATGATGCTAAGATAATACATATAGATGTAGACCCCTCTGAGATCAGGAAAAACGTTCCAGTACACCTGCCCATAGTTGCGGATGCGAAAAGAGCTCTTAAAGCCATAGTAGATGAACTGATTCTTAGAGGCTTTAAGAGGGAAAAATCTGAATGGATTAAACGTATTGAAATGCTTAAGAGGGAATGTGAAGATTCAGAGTCAAGCAAAGAGCTCACAGCGGTAAACGCCATCAAGCTTCTACGTAAGGTTTTACCTGAAAATGCCATAGTGACTACGGAAGTTGGGCAGAACCAAATGTGGGCTTCACTACACTTCAGAGTTTTGAAAACCGGAACCTTCATATCCTCCGGCGGCTTGGGAACCATGGGGTTTGGTTTCCCAGCAGCCTTAGGTGCTAAAGTTGCAATGCCGGATGTGCCAGTCGTAGATATAGCTGGTGATGGCAGTTTCCTGATGACTGAGCAGGATTTAGCTACGAGCGTTGTCGAAGATATACCGGTTACAGTTATGATTCTTAATAATTCAAGCCTAGGTATGGTCGCTCAATGGCAGAGACTCTTCTTCGGAGGAAGATACTCCCACACGGATTTAAGAGGTGTGCCTGACTTTACCAAGCTTGCTGAAGCTTTTGGAGCGAGGGGTGTTAGAGTTAACTCTTTAAACGAGCTTGAACAGGTTTTACGTGAAGCCGTGAAATCAGACGTGACTGTTGTAATAGATGTTCCAATACCTAGGGAGGAGGATGTCCTACCAATGGTTCCCCCAGGTAAGAGTTTAAAGAATATGATTCATTGAAAGGTGGTGGTTATGGGAGAATACATTTTAGCAGCCATTGTTGAGCATAAGCCTGGAGTACTACACAAGGTTTCAAACATGTTTAGGAGGAGGAATTTCAACATAGAGAGCATAACTGTGGGTGCATGTGAAACTGGAGACGTTGCAAGAATGACCATAACTGTTCGAGGTGATGAAGCTACTGTTGAGCAGGTTGTGAAACAGCTTCAAAAACTCATAGACGTTATAAAGGTTAGCAGGCTTGAACCAAGTAGAAGCGTCGTCAGAGAACTTGCCCTCGTTAAAGTCCACACGGCTGATTCTAAAGCTAAAAGCGATGTTATAAACTATGCAACAATATTCAGAGGTAGAGTCGTTGACGTATCTAGAGATTCCATGATAATTGAAATAACGGGTTCTCCTACTAAAATCGACGCGTTCGTTGAACTAGTAAAACAATATGGTATTAAAGAGTTCGCCAGAACTGGTGTTGTAGCTATGTCAAGAGGACTTAAATCTTTAAAAGTAGAAGAGTAATTGGGTGTTGCCTATGGTTAAAATCTTCCGCGATGAAGATGCCTCTTTAGATCCTCTTAAAGGTAAAATCCTGGCGATTATAGGTTATGGAAGTCAAGGGAGAAATCAAGCTTTAAATTTCAGAGATTCTGGCTTAGACGTGATCATAGGCGTTCGACGAAATGGAAAGTCTTGGAAGCTTGCGTCTGAAGAGGGTTTCAAGGTATATGAAATAACTGAGGCATCCAAACTCGGCGACATCATCCATATACTAATACCGGACACCTCCCAACCAGAAGTATATGAGAAGCATATTGCCTCAAACATTTCAGAGGGAAAAGCTCTATGTTTCAGCCACGGTTTTAACATACACTTTAAACGGATAATTCCACCTTCAAACGTAGACGTCATAATGGTTGCTCCAAAAAGTCCAGGCCACCTTTTAAGACGTATGTATTTGGAGGGGTTTGGGGTTCCAGCGCTTACAGCAGTATATCAAGATTATAGTGGGAATGCTAGGAAGACTGTTCTAGCCATGGCTAAGGCTTTAGGCTGTACTAGAGCAGGGGTTATAGAAACTACTTTCAAAGATGAAACTGAAAGCGATTTGATAGGTGAACAGTGTGTACTAGTAGGTGGATTGGTTGAGCTGATTATGAAGGGTTTTGAGGTTCTCGTAGAGCTTGGATATCCGCCTGAGCTCGCATACTTCGAAGCATGTAATGAGGCTAAGCTCATAATGGATCTCATATATGAGAGGGGTATAACAGGTATGCTTCAAGCGGTTTCAGATACGGCTAAACATGGAGGTTTAACCAGGGGGCCGAGGGTTTTAGACGAGAGGGTTAAAGAGAATATGCGTAAAGTGGCTGAAGAAGTCATAAGTGGAAAATACGCCGAAGAATGGATTAAGGAAGATGCCGCTGGTAGACCCAATCTTAAACGCCTTCTCATGAAGATTGAGCAGCATCCTCTTGAAGTGGTTGGTAGAAGTATACGTAGAATGGCTGGTATAGAAAAGTAAAATACACCCTATTTTTATTCTAAAATCTAAAATGTATGAGAAAAATGCGCTAAAAGTTGATAAACGCAAATCTAATGACTTAATTAAACTTCTCAGAAACCTGGGGCTTTTAGATAGTACCCTTAAGATTAAGAGGATGGATGACTTTGTAATAATTCCACTTTTGAGAAAGCCGACGACTGAAGAATTTGAAAAGCTTAACCATATTAAGCCTACTTTACACGTAGATGTGTTCGAGCCTAGGGCTAGAATTTTTAGTGTCAAAGACGCTTTAAAAGGCGTAATTCCCGATGAAATACTTGAACTAATTCCATCTTCAATGGATCTGGTGGGTGAAGTCGCTATTATACAGGTTCGAGATGAACTGAAGCCTTTTCTAAAAACGATTGGAGAAGCCATTCTTAAAATCTATCCGCATATTAAAACGGTTCTAGTGAAGAAAGACCCGATATCTGGAATTTTCAGAGTTGGAGGGTATGAGGTTGTAGTAGGCTCTGGTGAAACTGAGACCGTTTACAAGGAGCATGGATGTAGGTATTTGGTAGATCCAGTTAAAGTGTATGTAAGTCCCAGGTTGAGTTACGAGCGTTTAAGGATTGCATTAATGGTTAAACCAGGTGAGACGATATTAGACATGTTTACGGGGGTAGGATGTTATGCGATTTTAATCGCTAAAAAAGTTAAAGAGTGTAAAGTCTATGCTGTCGATTTAAACCCTAATGCTGTTAAATACCTTAAGCATAACATCGAGGAGAATAAGGTTCAAGATAGAGTTGTACCGATTGAGGGAGATGTCGCTGAAATCGTAAAGTCTAATTTAAGGGGGATGTTCGATAGAGTTATAATGGATAATCCCTCTCATGCTAAAATGTTTCTTCAAACAGCATGCGACGCGCTTAAGCGGACAGGTGGAGTAGTTCACTACTACGATTTCCGTCCAGAAAGTGACTTGAAAAATAAGGTTTTAGAGGAGTTTCATGAAAACGTGGAAATGCTTAAAAAATCTGTAAAATCCGCTAATATGCGAATAGTTAGAGAAGTCGCACCTAGGATATACCATGTGGTTATTGATGCTACAATCCAGTAGGCACCTTACTGGTTTAATTGCTGTTAGATTGCTCTTTAAACGCCTCAAGGGTTATGTGTACAGAGGTATTCGGGTCTTTTAAAAGCTGTAGAATTCTCCTAGGTAAACTGGAGGCTGATGAATCTGCCTTAATCATGACTGTTCTAGGACATACGTAGTAGCTTCTTCTAAAGACCATAGACCTTGCATCTGTTAGAGTCATCTTCTCAGACCCGTATCCTTTAACCGTCCATGTAAATGGCCCCACTTCGAGTTTAAATATTACAAGTGCATCATCGCTTTTAATGAACTGTTTAAATTCCCAGCTTAAATCGGAAGCTGCTTTCGACGCTGAAACAGCTATTATGCAATCCCCTCTAAGCGTTAAATACGGGTCTTTAGTGATTTCAAAGGTAGTTTTATGTTTAGCCGTTATGTTTGGATGACCTCTAGCCACTATGAACTCTCTAATGTGGGAGATTTTACCACCATCCCTTCCAGCCTTTCCTGCCTCTTAAAGGTACGAATGCTACACCCCCCAAATGTACTGTTTCAATGGATCCGTCACTTCGCTTATATGCTTTAACTAGCTCTTGAAATCCGCCCGGTGCCCCAATGGGTGTAACTATAAGCCCGCCTATTTTAAGCTGTTCGATAAGTGTGTCTGGAATTTCCGGAGCGGCGGCTGTAACTAGAATACGGTCGTATGGAGCGTTTTCAGGATAGCCTAGAGACCCATCTCCATGTATAACCGTAACCCTATCTGAATAGCCGTTTCTACGTACATTTTCTTCAGCCATTTTATAAAGCTCGAACACTATTTCAATTGTCCAGACATGACCCCATTTCTCTCTAGGCACGTCTAATGGAGCGACTATTTCAGCTATTGTACATGCATGATACCCTGAGCCGGCTCCAACCTCTAATACTTTTAAACCTACTTCTAGTTCAAGAGCTTCATTCATTATGCAAACCATGTTTCACCCTTCTAGCCAAATGGCTAAAAGTGTGGTGCAGATATTGTTTGACCGTATCCTATAGGTAACGGGGTGTCGACATAAGCATATGCTCTCAAATACTCAGGTATGAAGTTTTCCCTTGGGACTCTTTTAAACGCCTCTATGACCGATTTCGTCTTTAAGATGCCTTCTCTAACGTATATTTCTATAAGCCTTTCTTTTTCTATTTTAAACTCTTCAGAAGACATGTTTCCACCGTATTTTTTAACAGTTCACGTGGATGTTAAATATTTCCCATGCCAACTGTCTTATACGTCTCCACTAACTTTCTCGTCGTCACCAACCACCTTGGAAAATCGTCGGGGTTCTCCGGAAAACTTTGATAGTGTAGTTTAACGGTTTTCATCAATTCAGATATTTTTCTAAGCCTTGAAACTAAACTAAGCTTACCTACTAAACGTAGAAACCTTAAGGCCTTATCCGTTATCGTAAGTTTAACTTCACCGTATAGACTAGCTTTTAAAACATCTTCTTCGGTTATCAATTTTCGACTCATACCGTAGTTTAATTCATCATCCGAAATACTTTGGAGGAAGACTCTGAAAACGTCTAGAGACGCTTGTTTAGCACCGTAGCCTCTCATATACGCTACGTTGTAATTCCAAAGCCCTCTATAACTTAAATCACCCTTCTCTAAAGCCTTCACAGCAGTTTCACCAGCGATCTTACCAGCGGTCATGGATGGCCCTATTCCTCCGCCGTGAATCGGATTAACTTGGCAAGCAGCATCGCCTACGACTATTAAACCGTTTGAAACCATGTTGTCTAGCGGTCTCCTAGTTGGAACGAATGCCCCTCTTCCATCCAGAATCTCTGCCTTATTAAGCCATGAGAGCTTCTCGTCTATAAAACGTGTGAAGTAGTTTTTAATTTCCATTTTCGCCCTCGAAAACTGAACGCCCAAACCTATGTTAACTACGTTTGAACCTTTAGGGAATAGCCAGAAGTATCCTCCTGGAGCATATCTCTGACTCAAGTATATGTGACCGAACGTTTTATCATCGATCTCGTTCTCGGAAACCCTGATCTCTCTATAAGCTATTTCAAGGTCTCCTCTATCTACTATCCTTTCAAACCCTGGAACCTCAGGGGCATTCCTCCTCAAGACTGCGGACACACCAGAGGCGTCTATGAAAACTTTGCCCCTTAAAACTCCGCTAAAAACGCTGCCTTTAACTCTAATAGCTACTACATGGTTGTCTTCAATTATCGGCTTTAAGACCGTAGTTTTGTCCATAAGCTCCACACCAGCGTCTAAAGCTTCTTTAATAAGCCTTCTTCCGAATTCACGTCTATTAACCATGAAGGCTTTAGCGCCTAAACCCATTATTCTAAAAGATGTTTCAAAATCTGGTGAGAATATTTTAACCCCTTCAAGCTCCCAGCAGAGTTCTGAACCAGTAGGATACGCTAATCCTACATTGTCAAAATGATGCTTGCCAACGGCGTCTCCGCAAGCTTTAAGCCCAATGTTTTCAGCAGATTTAGATTCTATAAGACAGACGTTTAAACCGTTTTCCACGGCTGTTTTCGCAGCTAGACATCCACTTGTCCCAGCACCTACCACTACTAGATCATAGAGAGGCTTCATGTGATTATACTATGCTTTCTCAGGCAAATTTATCTTTTCTCAGTAATCTACCATTCTCATCGATCTCTCCAAGCCTTATCCTAGTAGAGGATATAGGCTTTCCATCCTCAGCTAAAACCATGGGGATTTTCACGACTTCAAGAGTTTTTAAACCTTTAATCTCCCTAAGTCTGTTTATTTCAAATGCCCTATCGTAAGTCTCATCGCTAACAACTATTGCCTCTATAGCTGGATCAGAGACTGTTGGACCATAAGGGTCTTCTATAGGCGTGATTATTGCTCTAGACATCACCTGCATATTGGCCAGTAGTTTTTTCAAACCCTCCAACCTCTCAACGTAGGGTTTAACACTATGAGACTTACCCATGCTTCTTACGAATGCATCCGTCGTAAGACCTATGAGGACTTTATCTCCAAGTTCGAAAGCGGTGCGTAGAAGCTCTCCATGACCTTTATGAATTACATCAAACGTACCACCTATTGCAACAAGTCTAAACCTGCGCATAGGCTATACAATGACTAGGTTAAACTTAAACATAGAGTAGGACTATTTTAAACCAATATAAGTTGAGGATGGATTTTTCAGAATCCCAATAGTTACTCACATCAATCCAATTGATGCTGAGCAATGTCTAATTTCACGCGGTTTTTACAAGCCTTCAGTAGAAATGTTAATGCTGTAATCTGAGTTAAAACTACGAAAAGCAATATCGCAATTAGAGGAATATTAAGGTCTATTATTAAACCGTAAATTCCACCGCTTATTAAGAAGCCAAACCCATAGGCTGTGTTAAAAACTCCATAAGCAGTCCCTCTCAGGGGAAGAGGTGTAAATTCTGAAACCGCTGCGCGGTACGTTGATTCCTGTACTCCAAGAACGATTCCGAAGAATACGGAGGCTATTATTAAAGCCGTTAAATCAGCGTCAATCATGGTGAATAGAGGTGGAAATATTGAAAGTACGAAGGGTAGCGTTAAAATTCTAATACCAGACTTATCGTATAAGTATCCTGAGAGTAGAGCGGCTGGCGCATCAACCCCTTGTATTAAAAGATAGATTAGAGGAACCATCCACTGTTGCCGTTCCGGTTGGAGAATTGTCGAGGCTCTGTACAATATTAATGATGCTGGGATTAGTCCGATGGTGTTTAATACAACTGCTAATGTGTAAATGTAGAAAGGTCCTCCGAGAACTCTATCCTTTACAATTGCCCTCTTCGGCTCAACCGCCATTCTAGAGCCTATTTTCCAGTATGTGAAGACTAAAGCTGCAAGAAGCATTGTAAATGGTATTATGAGAAAGTTAAAAGTCCACCTGTAGTTGTTGCTACTATACAGCATTAAAGTAGCTACTATGAACGGTCCCATGACTGCGCCGACTTGATCCAGAAATTCATGTATTCCAAATGCTTTACCAGCTCCAATGCCTCTGCTTACGATGGATAGGATCGTATCCCTAGATGGAGATCTACACGCCTTTCCCAATCTTTCAAGTAAGACTAGAATTGCAGCTATTTCCCAGCTGTTTGTAAACCCTAGAAGTGGTATTGAAACGATTAACCCGTAGCCTAGGAACATGAAAGCCCAATAGGCGCGGGTAGTATCAGCTAGAAATCCGCTGAGCAATCTCACAGCGTATCCTAGAAACTCTCCAAGACCACTGATAAGTCCCACGATGAAGGCAGTAGCACCTAGAAACTTAAGGTAATCCGGTATTAGACCGCGTGAACCCTCATAGACGATGTCACCCATTAAGCTTACGACTCCAAGGAGTAGAATGCTGACGTATATGCTTTTAAACTCGGAAGCATATTTCATAGTAGACCACTGTTTTAAGCTAGAGTATCATGTGCTGTAATCATATTAAGTTTAACGTTTCTAACAGAAAGTGTCTGGAATTTTTTAGCTGGTCGCAATCAGCTTATGTTTTAATAGGCTGCTCAAATACGGCGAGTTTTACTTTGTTTTTATGCTTTCCATAAAGGCGTCTGATTAGCTTCTCATGATTCTCAAAACTTTTCTGCAAAACTCACATTTGAAAAACGATGTCACTATCAAAAAGTGAAGGATGTTATTAGCCTGTTATTCTCCGTTATGGCTTGCAATCCCTTGATGCCACCTAGCCCAATGTTTGCTCATATTTTTCACCTAACTGGTATAACGATACATTGTTAATTAGTAACCTTAATATTCTGTAAGTCGTCTAAGCTAGATCAATGCTCAAACTCATGTGTCGTAATGTTTTGGGCATCTATTTTCCCAGTTAAAAGGTTGCAAGAGTCTTCTCCAGAATGATCTACTCTTGAGAATAGGTTTTACAAGCACGTTGTTGTCCAAGCATACGTTAAATCCCGCTCATAAGCGTGAGAGGAAAAACCAGCGGAACTCCTACCAGATAAGGATAACAGTGAATCCCAATCCAGAGGATGGCTATCAGACAGGGCTGGGAAGAGCCTATTTAAAAAGAAGGATAACTCAAGTTAAAGCCCCTTGTAGACTATGTCTCTTTCTCTCACGCGCTGCATCGCTTTCAAGCCTATGCTTTGCCCGGCTTCTACCCTCTGCACGTTTTTATGCTCTATTTGCATGGATTCTGCGACCTGCTCGAAATCTGTTGTGGAACCCTTGATGATTATACGGTCTCCAACGGCTGATGGAGCATTAAGCTCGACCACAGCCACGCCAATTTTGGTAAAATAGTGGGTTACACGTCCAACCTCTACAGGGCCCTCTTCAGTCAAATAACTCACCTCCAGAGAATAGAACACTGCCTTTCCATAAAACTTTCAGCCGAGGCATTTCTGGGCGTCTTGACAATTCTGCTCGAAGAAGTCGTTGACCATGTTCTCGTATCTCCGTTGCGTCTTTTAGGCTTGCCGAAAACTCTGTATGACCTTGGAAACATCAAGTTTAAGAGGATACGAAACTTTCAGGAGTAACGTAAGCAGTTACAGCCAACTTAGAAATCTAAGGATTTAAAGACCTCTTTTGCAACTTTGAGGGCATTGGAAGATGATGATGGAATATGACAGAGCTAAGACGTTTACATGTCGTGAAATTCTCTAGCATGAAACTATAAAAAATAGTGATCTATACGCATTTAGATAGCCTTAAAGACGATGAATCTATTTGCAAAGCTGAATGGGCGTTTAAAAACTCAAAGTCTAGTAGAAGCGGGATTTAAATATTATGCGGTGTTGAAGGGGCTAAGCTCTTTAAAAAACGCAAATAAGTTCTTGACTCTGGAGCTCATCACTAATGATGTTAAAAGCGCCGGGGGTGGGATTTGAACCCACGAGGGCCCGAAGGGCCCACAGGCTCTCAAGGCCTGCGCGTTTGTCCTAGCTCCGCAACCCCGGCTTAAATTTTAAAAAAGAAGCCAGAATTTAGGTTTTTCTCCTCTCCATTAGGGTATACCCCGGGGTTAACCCTAAGCCATGACTCAAGGAGCTGGTTTACAGAACGGTAGCCTTCAGCTTTAGCGATAAGCTCCAGCTTCTTTTTAAGGACTTCGGAAACTATTAGAATGGAATAACCGGGCTTAGGCACTTCACCCACCCCGTAGTTTAAAATCATCATTTGAAATTATTTAAGTCTAAGGCTCCTTTCTATATCGTGGATTTTTGATAGGGGAGGGGGGCTATTGTTTTTCCATACAAGTCCATACAAAATCCATACAACAACCATACAAAAGAGTTCCATACAAGAATCTAGAGGTGCTAGGCACTGTTAAAAGAAATTTTTATGGTTGAATTTAGCTTAAAAATCCATAAACACTCTATAACGGCTTAATATCCCATGGAAAAATGATAGGGGGTAGGTCGGAATGAGCTTTCGAATATTTAAATAAAAATGAGATCTGATTTATCTCGTTTTCCAACTTCAAAAAACTAGTTTTATCTCGTCTTCGGCGATTCTTTTTTAAATAAGCCCTGTTTCCTCTTTTCTCAGCCGTTTTTTTTATTGAAACTATCCACAGATGGGCAGCTTTATCAAGCCGTATGCCGATGACAACGTTCCATCCATTTTTATGGGAGCGTCTGACGGGTTTACATTCAACTCTCATGATTGTGTAAAGCATTTTAACCTCTTATCGCTTTAATAGTTTTTTAAGGTGTAGCGTTTGAGTGGGCCTATCTTAAACGTTAGAAATATAAGTTTCAGCATAGGGTCTGTTGCTGTTGCATTTGCCGATAAATCGAAGTCTACCTGTGAATATGAAAGTCTACGTAAAGAAGGTATGTATGAAGTCTATAGGTATAAATGTAGAGATGCGATGGTAGATATATACGTGTCATCCGACGGTAAATCGTACATCGTCGGTTTTTCAGCTGCTTCTATGAAAGATCTAGACCCTGAAAGACCACTGGAGGTCGAACTTTCACTCAGTAAACCATGTAAGGCTTTAGTATTAACTACTCATAAAGATGCTGCCAAATACCATTCAAACGCCTTCGGATACTACAATCAAGTTGCTATAGGCAAGAAGCCGATGGGTTCTAAACCACCCGATGATCCCGAATACCCCCCTAAGCTAAGTTACATTGAACACGAGGAGTATACCCGCGGCTACCCATGCTGGTCGTATCCGATGTTATTTGAAAGCTTCGATCAAATACCGTACTATAGCATTTTTCTACTAGCCGATTGTAGTAGTGAATACCTAGCATTACTCACGCTTACAGATAATTGCACTACAACCTACATTGAGCCTGGATTAAAGCTTAGAACCTTTTTAGGTAAAACCGTTAAAAACGTCGAATTAAGCTGGATGGCGTCGATTAGCATCGATAGCAACCCGTACAATGCCGTAGAAGCCTGTGTTGAATACGCATCGTCACGCGTCCTGTTTAAACCTAGAAGGTTGAAGAGGCGACCTAAATTCATAGATAGAATAGGCTGGTGTTCGTGGAACGCCCTATTGACAGACGACTTATCTCATAAGAACGTTGTCGGAATAGTTAAGGGCTTACTGGATAAGGGGTTGTGTTTAGGCTGGGTTATGATAGATGATGGATGGCAGGATGAGGTTAAGAAAGAAGGTTGGCCTCGTAGAGTTTTAAGAAGACTTTCTGCAAATGAAAGATTTCCTGAGGGTTTGAAGGGTGTTGTTGAGAGTCTGAAGAAGCTCGGTGTAGATTTAGTGGGGTTGTGGCATACGATAAATATCCACTGGAGCGGGTTTGAAAATACCTTGGCTAAAGAGTTGAATGTTGAAAGCTACTTCTCCAAGTTTAATGGAAACTATGTTCCCCCATTTACCTTAAACGAAGCGCTTGAATTCTATGAAAAATTCTTCTCCTGGGTGAAGATCAACGGATTAGACTTTGTTAAAGTGGACAATCAATGGGTTATTCACGCATTATACGATGGAGATTGCTCCGTAGGCAAAGCCTCTAAAAACGTAGAGCTAGCTTTACAAACGGCGGTCTACGCTAAAGACTTGGATATATTGAACTGTATGTGTATGGCTCCTGAAAACTACAGCAACTTCCTATTTAGTAATGCTATGAGGATCTCTATGGATTATATACCGTTCTGGAAGACCGATGCTAAACTTCACACGCTTTTCAGCGCGTATAATACTTTACTCTTCAGTCATATAGCGTATCCAGACTACGATATGTTCATGTCATACGACCCATACGCGAAAGTACACGCCGTAGCTAGAGTTTTCAGCGGCGGCCCCATCTACATAACGGATAGAGAACCTGAGAAAACGGACTTAGACCTGCTTAAACGCTTCGTTTTGCCTGATGGGAGACTGGTTAAAGTAGACGAACCTGCTCTACCCACGAGGGATGTATTGTTTAGAGACCCATATAATGAGCCTATACTGTTGAAAATCGCTTCAAAATCTAGAGGAAGCATGGCGGTTGCAATGTTCAATGTAAATAGAAGCAGTGGAAGAATAGAGGATTCTCTAACGCTCGATGTATTACCATTTGTAGTAGAACCCGGAGAATACGTCTACTATAGAGTGTTTAGGAACGAATGTGGTTTGCTTAAACCCGGTGAGAAACTGAACGTATCCCTCGGAGAACTCGACGTTGAAGTTGTTACGCTAAATCCGATTAAAAACGGTATAGCAGTAATAGGGTTAAAAGAGTACATTCTTCCATCAGCTCTCGTAGAAGTCTTGGAAACAGTCGATGGAAGAATTTTCGTTAAAACCGTAGCCTCAGGTACACTCGCGTACTATGCAAACGGCATGCTCAACGAGTTAAAGGTTGAAAAAGGGTCTATAGTGGAAATAAAGTAAACACCGCTTCTTACGCGTTTCCTCTCCTCTAAAAGCTGAACTCTAAGATTTTCCAAGTGAAAACCTTAAGTTGGTTTACGCTTACTTACGGTGGAAACCCAACTTTCCAAGTTGAGACAATTCTTAGGAAGTTTAATCGAGGTTGCATTATTATAAGTACACTCGATTTAGATATTAGGGCGTGGTCTTGGGCATAAGACGGATATTGTGGAAAACCAGGCTATCGATTAGAAAAATTCCAACTGCATTTTGCTTAGGGGTTTTACTGGGGTTTATTGCTGGATTGATAGGTATAGGTGGGGGAGAATTTAGAATTCCAATACTGCTTTATGTTCTCAGGCTTCCAGTTGTAACAGCTGTCGCCATAAATCTACTCATAGGACTATTGACGGTAGTCGTTTCATTTCTAAGACGTTTTCAACTTGGACTGTTAAACTGGCATAGTTTGAGCATTGCAATAGTTATGACGCCCGCCTCAATCATCGGATCCTACGTAGGAGCGATGTTAACTGGAAGAGTCTCGGAAAAATCTTTGAAAAAAGCCTTAGCAGTCCTCCTTGTAATCGTGGGGTTGAAAATTGGATCAGAGCCTTTCGTAGGTAGTACTGCTACATCCCATCTAGAATTGGGGCTTATAGTGGAGATTATTCTGGCTACTTTAGTCGGTTTAGCCATAGGAGTTGTATGTGGATCCCTGGGTGTTGCAGGTGGCGAATTCAGAATTCCAGCCCTAATGTACATCTTTGGCTTAAACATCGTTGTAGCTGGAACTGCTAGCCTTCTAGTCTCCATACCTACGGTGGCGTCGGGTTTTCTAAAGCATCATAATATGAGTCACGTAGACG
>CALKCG010000197.1 GCA_938082915.1 uncultured archaeon
ATTTCAAATGATGATTTTAAACTACGGGGTGGGTGAAGTGCCTAAGCCCGGATTCACTTTTTTAGTCGTCTCTGAAGCCCTTAAAAAGAAGCTGGAGCTTATCGCTAAAGCTGAAGGCTACCGTTCTGTAAACCAGCTCCTTGAGTCATGGCTTAGGGTTAACCCCGGGGTATACCCCACTTTTAGAGGAGGGGGAAGGTCTTTTCAAGTTGATGGGGAAAGTATGGTGAAAGTGGACCGGGCGGGATTTGAACCCGCGACCACCCGGGTGCGAGCCAGGTATTCATACCAGGCTGAACTACCGGCCCACAAAATTTAGTTAGAATAGGTGACTGATAAAAATTTATCCTTATAGTAAGCTAAAACCCATATAGGTCCAGTCTCCTCTTAAATGGTGGAGATGCATTAAACGAAATTTTAACGTTAGATATAAGCAAGCTGGTCATAAATGATGAGATGTGTGAAGCGAAATATGAAGGATAAAAAATAAATATCTGTATGATTAATGTCAATGCAGTGAAGAAATGAGTACGGTTCAATGAGAACAATTGAGCGGAGAGGAGGTTGCGAAGAAAGCGTCAGCTGCAATGGCGAGAATAGCTCTCTACGTAGTGCTTTACGTTATTGTTGCTGCAATTGTTCAATGGATTTTCACCAGCTTTTTGCTACCGTTTATAGATTATTATTGTATACGTACAGATACTGCTTGCCGTAGCTTTTGGATACTTGATTGTTAGCGGTGTTGCTGTTTTCTTCTACTGGTCTATGAGAGTGAAATATGATTATGCTACGGCGGCTGCGATTAGAAACGTTGTTAGGATTATAGGTATCGGCGCTCTAGTTGCAACTATAGCTGGTGGTGTAGCTAGCGGTGTTGCAGGCGTCGCCTTGGGAGGCTTCATAGGCATGGTCATAGGCTTTGCCTGTCAGCAAGTATTGGGGCAGGCTATTGCGGGGTTATTTCTATTGATAGCAAGACCGTTTAGAATCGGTGATGAAGTCGGTTTAGCTGAAGAAGATGGCGTCGTGAATGATGTTGCAACATTATTTACAACCGTTGTGAAGGCTGACGGTTCAAAAGTATTGATACCGAATAATGTCATTATAGGAAGCAAGATATACTTAAAGTCGAAAAGCAAATAATTTATATAGTATAAAACCATAAACAATTTTTCCTTTTCTTTTCCAGACTAGTGGAGGAGGGACAACAGATTTGATGGATGGAGTTTCAACCTTACACGTGGGTTTTCTTACTCGTAGCTGATGGTGTAAAAGTTATCTATTGGAAATGTATTTATAGTTTCTAAATGCCTTTTTCTCCTCCGATGCTGTTGACGTCTAGAAGATACGAATTCACCATCGTAATTACAGTTGTAGCCTTCCTGATGTGTATCTGGGCGTCTAGGTTTGGATTTAGCCTACCGCCATTAGAAGCATACATGGTGTTTTTCAGAGAAGATGCTTGGCTTTTAGTGTCCCTAGGGCTTATCGCTACGGTATCTGCTCTTTTCCCACTCTTCTTAGAGTTTAAGCTTTCAAAGTCGGTTGTCTTCATAGGATGGGTTTTCTACTTCCCAGTGCTCTTCAATACTTTGATACCTATGTTCATCCTCTTCTTCTCGGTTGTAGGTGTTTTCTATACTCCTTGGCTGATACTGGTGGAGCTAGATTCTGCCAATAGGATAATCAACGGTATCATACGTCTTCCAGATGAAAATATGCATTTGACCATAGACATGTTGGGTTACATACTTATCGCCATAGGTTTAATCGTTTACAGTTTGAGCTTATACCAGTTGCTATCGCATGCTAAGAGGGGGCGGACATTGCTGACTGAAGGGTTATACGGTATTGTAAGGCATCCGCAGTATTTTGGCATATTCCTGTGGACACTTGGCTTTTCGATTTCAGGGTGGCGGCTTATAAACTACTTAATGTGGCTCACGCTATGCTATTCATACTTACTTCTAGCTGAATACGAGGAGGTTGAATTAGAAAAGTCCTTCGGTCAAGAGTATTCACAATACAGGGGCGAAGTACCGTTTATAATACCATTTCTAAAATTAAGGATGTGGCTCTTTTTAAGAGCAACTTCCAGTAGGAAAATGAGGCTTCTAGTCTTCACGTTAATATACATACTATCCCTAGTAGCTTGCTACTACATTTTAGACCCCTTTATCGTAATGTACCGATAACCGCATTCAATCATTAGAGGTGCTGAACCAATGTAGCCTTTAAAAAGGAGCCATGATATTTGGATTCCCCTGTTACACTATGCTGAAACTGCTGTTCAAGAAAGGAGAAATATTTAGCTGGAATAGGTAAGCTTTATATCGTTCTATTTCCTGTTTATGCATATGTCGAGGAACACTTTAGCAGTATTCTTCTCAGTCTTATGGAGCATCCTCTTAATCTTAGCTTTAACTTGGAGTACTGAGTATACTTGGCCTGACTATGTTCACGTGAACTATGGCTACCCGTTAGTTTGGGGAGTACATGTACTGAATACTCTACATGGGCCTGTAGACATATGGAGCATCAACCTTACAGCTCTCTACGTGGATTTAGCAGTATGGCTTGGTATGATGATTGTTTGTCTATTTCTGATCCTCCATACTAAAACACGAAAGTAGAACTTTCAAAAAAGGCTAAATCCAAACCATCTTTTCTAGGAGTGGTAATTGTTAAAACTCGGTTTGATGAATAGTCTTTAAGGGGGATGTTCTTAAAAGCTAAGAACGTGCTGATTTTAATACTGGTGGTTACTATAGGCTGTATTGCTGGCTATGTAGGCTTAGTTAAGCTTCAAACTAGGGTGGAAAAGCCTTTTTTGGTTTGGTCTGCCAAGCCTCTCGAGAGAATCTATAAGGATACAGTTCCAAAGGAATCGTACGTAAACAGACGCATTGAAATCAGCTGCGCCAGAAACGAGTATGAAGGCTGTATGTTCGGTGTTTATGCAAACGTAGACGTCCATAATCTTAAGCTTAAAGCATCAGATTTAACGTGTGAGAACTATAGCATACCGAAGCAGAACGTTCAGCTGTATTTCGTAGGATCTATCCCAGTTTCAAAGAATACTCCCAATACACCGACTGAAGAGCTTGAGAGAGTAGCTCCTTTTTACGCACCCGATCCTCTGCTTGATGTAGAAACTGTAAACGTTAAGAGCGGTGAAACACAACCGTGTTACTTTCTAGTGTATGCGCCTAAGGATGCTGAGCCTGGAAATTACATGGGCAGAATCACGATTTCATCCGACGAAGGGGAGGCTTTCCTAGAGGTTGTTTTACACGTTTACCCTATAGCGTTGCCAGACCGTAGAAGTCTCTACGTGACAAACTGGTTTTCACTGGATAATATAGCTTCATTCTACGGTGTTGAATTGTGGTCTGAGGATTTCTGGGAGGTTTTTGAGAAGTGGATAGCGTTTATGGCTGAGCACAGGCAGAACGTTTTCTGGATACCTATAGATACGGTTAAAGTACTTGCGGATAATGATGGTTATAGATTTGACTTCTCAATTTTCGACAGGTATGTTGAGCTCCTGCTCAAGTATAAGGCGGATAGAATAGAGATAACTCATGTAGCCCACTTTAAGACTTGGGGAGCTAGGGAGCTGCTCTTCAGAGAGTTTGACATAACATATCCTGGTGATGTTGTGAAACGTGAGAGTGGGGAGAAAGTTCTCCCCTTATTGCTTCCAGCCCTTGAGAAGCATTTAGAGGAGAAAGGTTGGCTTAACATGGCTATGATACATATAGCCGATGAACCCACTGAAAATGGTCTTGAAAACTGGATAAAGACTTCTGAGCTCGTCCACAAATACGCACCCAGGATTAAGAGGATAGATGCTATTGAAGCCTACGGCTTCAACGGATTTTTAGAGGTTTGGATTCCAACGCTGCATCACTTCAACGATTGGATGGATGAGTACGTTAAAGCGATGAATGAGTATGAAGTTTGGTTTTACACCTGTTGTAGTCCTACAGGTAGATACCCAAATAGATTCCTCGACTTCTCCCTACTTAAAACCAGAATACTCCACTGGTTAAACTACGCTTATTCCCTTAAAGGGTATTTACACTGGGGCTTCAACTGGTGGGGTAGAGACCCGTTTGGCGAGTTGAATCCAAACCTACCACCGGGGGATACACACATAGCCTACCCTGGGAGGAATGGTCCTCTATCCAGTTTGAGGCTTGAAGCCATGAGGGATGGGCTTGAAGACTACGAGTATCTAAAGCTTCTAGAAGAAGAGATTTTAAAGGTTAAGGAGGCGTTGGGAGGAAGGGCTCTAAAAGAGCCTTTTGAAAAGAGGGCTTTAGAGATATGTATGCGTATAATACCTACTATAACGGGATACGTTAGAAACCCCGATATTCTAATGGAGGTTAGACGTATAGTAGTGGAGAACATTTTAGAGGTTAAGAGTAGGCCTTTAGCTTTGATTTTAACGAAACCTCCTGAGTGGAAGACCATTATAAGCGGTCCAATTATGGTGATAGTTAAAGGTGTATGTGAAAACGGATCTTACGTTGAAGTTAATGGTAAACCTGTTGAAGTGCGCGACGGATACTTTTCAACATACACACATCCTACGCATAATGGGGAAATAGTGGTTAAAATCGTGAAGGATGGTTTCGAGAAGATGATTAAACGTAGGTTTAACATAGTTTCTTAATATGTCCATCCAATGTTTTTGAGTTTCACAGCGGAACCGTTAAATATTTAACTTCTAAATACCCTTAGAGGGTTTTCATGGAGTTTTCTAGTAGAAGTGGATTATGGATTAAAGGCAACTTGCATACGCATTCAATGAACTCCGACGGTAGGCTTACGGCTGAGCAAGTGGTAGAGCTATACTATGTAAACGGTTACGGCCTCTTATCCATAACTGACCATGAGAAGTTGACTAAGTTTTCAACAGATAAGCTCGTATTAGTGCCTGGCTTTGAGACGAGTGTTAAAGGCACCCGTTTAAACTACGACTATCACGTAGTCCTCCTCAACGTCGAAGACGTAGATCATGTTCAGAAGCTTAGAAACTCTATAGAAGAGCTTCTAGATTTTACGTTTGAAAGCGGTGGTTTAGCCTTCATAGCCCACCCATACTGGTCAAGTCTAACGGTGGAAGACCTCATAAGCTTGGAACACTACTTAGGCGTCGAAGTCTACAATACTGGTTGCGATGTTGAATGCGCTAAGGGTTTTTCAATGATTCACTGGGATGGCGTCTTAGTGACTGGTAAGCCTATATACGGTTTAGCCGTTGACGATGCGCATCGGTATTTAACGCCTCCCATAGATGCCCTCGGCGGTTGGATCTGGGTTAAAACGGAGATGCCTTCTGTTGAAAGCATACTCTACAGTTTGGAGAAGGGCTTATTCTACTCTTCAATGGGACCTACGGTTGAGGAATTCTCCTACAAGTCTGACGTAATCGAGGCGCGGTTCACACCTGTACGTAGAATCGACGTGGTCTCTGAGAACGGCGTAGGCTTATCTATATCGCTGGACACCTATGAATTCTTCAGAAAGCTTTTCTCTACGAGTGAGGGTAGGAGGATGATGGAAGGCTTTGAAGCTGAATTTAACGTTGAAAACGGTGTTGAAAACGCTTATTTAAACACTGGTAGGTTCAAACTGAGTCTGAGGAAGGCTGAAGATGGTTTAACGGCTTTAAACCTTGAAAAATACAGTTTAAAAAAGTACTTCAGAATAGAATTGACTGATTCAAAGGGCAGAAAAGCCTGGTTGAATCCAATAATGGTTTAATGGCGATGCCTGTTTGTTGAGCATACTCCCTCCTACAATTTCTACTTCGACTTGTCCATACAATTCAGGGGAAAATCAATTATGCTTTAAAGTTTTAAAAAAGTTAGAAGTTATCTGAATTTTTAGGAAATGTTTAAATTTCTGAGAGAATTGACGTGGTCATCTCCTCGGAGGTTTAAACGTTAGAGAATACCATGGAAAAGATTAAGAAACATAGAGAGGTCATTTAGCTTACTTTAGATTTAGAATCGGGCCAAACCGTTTCTAGAGTTGGTTTATGGGAGAGAGGCGCATACGTCTATGGTTGCAAATTTAAAGTTGGATGTATAGGAGGCGTGTGGACTAAGGAAGAGTATAGAGGGAGGGGATATGCCACTAGGCTTCTAGAATCCGCGATTAAACAGGCTTGGAAAAATGGATGCGATATTCTCCTGGTATCTGGAGACCGTGGACTATACAGACGGCTTAACTGTGTCGCCGTAGCACCATATTACTTGTTCAAAATATCTAGAGCAGACGTTGAAAATTTCCCTGAGGAATAGTGGAGACTAAAGAATATTGTGATGGAGACCTATTAGATTTGGTTAAAATTTACCAGATGGAGCCAGTTCGGTATCATAGAACAATCGAACACTTTGAAAACAATATAGATAAGAGATATTGGTGACCCCTCTGGCCAAACTGGTTCTACGTGAAACCGAACACCTATATACTCCGTTGCGAATCTCAGAGTTTAGCCTACGTAGTGGTTCAACCGTCTACTCAAGAAGGTTCAAGAGGGAAGACAGCAGCCCTATGTGAGTATGCGTGGTCTAGAAGTGCTATAGTCGAAGCAATACCATGGATTTTCCAGAAATATGGTATTGAAAAGCTTCTAATATGGGTTTCCCCCTTCGATTTAGGATTCAAATATCTGCTTAAGAAGATGGGGCTTAAGCCGGAAGTTAAAGACCTCACCGGGCATACGATTAGAATGGTGGATTTTCAGAGGCTTTGCAGAAGACTGCAACCTTACTTTGAAGTGCATCTGAGGTCTAGAAATTTGGAGCTTTTAAACTTCAAGCAGGAGAAGACGTTTTTGCTGTAGAGCTTCAAGGTCAGCGTTTTCAATTTGACAGTAAGATGATAGTACGTCTAGTCTTCGGTTCTGTCGAAGAGCCTTTTAAAACACCTGAAAATGGGGAGCTGGCTACAATATTGGAAAAGGTCTTTCCAATCCCATTTCCATGACCTGGCTTAGAAGCTTTTTAGAAGTTAACTTCATGGTTGCTAGTCCTGTGCTCCGATTCTACGGCTGTTTTTCTCCTTTTCAGCAATTTTAATATAGTGGTCTCTATTGAGATTACTATTTGGTGAGTCTTTTGAGTAGGCTTGTTAATGTATCTGTCAAAGTCCCTGAAGAAGTAAGGAGGTTGATGAAAAAAGTTAATGTGAATTGGAGTGAATATCTTAGGCAGGTCATTGAGGCGAAGATTAGAGAGGAGATTGCTAGGGAAGCTGCTGAAAAATTGGATGAGATCCGTAGAAGATCTGGTAAAGTATCTACGGAGGAGATTGTGAAGTGGATAAGAGAGGACAGGGAGAAAAGCTTAGAATAGTTATAGATGCTAGCGTAGTGGCTAAATGGATCATTCCAGGGGAACCTTGGGAAGAACAGGCTAGGATCCTCAGAGATACGGTAGTGTCCGGTGGTGTAGAAGCTTATGTTCCGACACTCCTCCTATATGAGGTAGCATCAGTTATTTTGAGAGCGTTTTCTAGAGGTGTTTTAAAACTTTCTGATTGTATGGAGGCGCTAAAAGCACTTAAATATATAGGCTTTAACATTCAAGCCGTTGAATGGGAGGATTTAGTAGAAATCTTAAACATAGCTACTGCGGCAAAGTTAACCGTATATGATTCAACGTACATATACCTCGCAAAGAAGATGAATGCACAATTAATCACAGCCGATCGTCAATTGAAAAGGAGTTGTGAGAATATAACTAAAGTGGTTCTTCTTGAAGAATTGAACGGGCTGTCGATTTGATTCGAATTGTCCTCTTTAACTAAAGTCTTCCGTATCTAACTAAAGTTAGATGAAACTGAAGTTTACAGTATCTCTGTACTTATGTTCGAAGAAGTGTAAAGTTGTTTCATAGGGTTCTTTAAGCGAAGAAGGCATATGATAAATTTTTATGAGGATTAATGTTGATCACTAATGTGGAGTCTGTATGAGTAGAGGTGTTGTGAGATTTAGCGCTTCGGTTTCACACGACTTACTAACTGCTTTCGATAAATTCATTAGAGATTTAAATTACAGTCGGTCTAGGGCTGTTCAAGAGGCTATGCGTATGTTTATGGATGAACACACTTGGAAGCATAGGGAAGGTGTGCTCGTCTTTGGAACTTTGAATATCTTCTACGATCATGAAGCTAGGGAGTTGGAGGAGTCTTTGACGGATATTCAGCATTCGTATAGAGAGCTTATAATCTCAACTTTACACATCCACGTTGATGAGAGAAACTGTATGCTGATAATATCGGTTAAAGGCGAATCTTCACACGTTAAAAAACTGGTTGATGAAATTGCAGGTAGGAAAGGGATTAAGCAGTTGAAAACCGTTACGTTCACGATCTAGAATAGAGTGACGCTGTATGTCCTCCTTCAATTGAGAAGAAAAGTCGAGAATAACTAGGTGAAAACCTTCGGTGTAAATTAAACACGGATTGATGGGGAAGCAGGAAGGTTTAAATAGTTATAACTATGAAGATAATCATCCAATTGAATAAGAAAACAGTTCAAATATTGAAGGACCTTATGGAGAAAATGAATTTTGAAACGTATGATGATTTGATAAAAGCCTTGATAAGAGAGAAGTGGGTGGTTCTCTTTGATGAATCTTAAGAGCTATGTGAGTCCATCAAAGACTACGTAGCTCAGAATCCAAGCTTTATGAAGAGTCTAGGAGACTAAAACACATAGTTGAGGTTTCGAGGCGTAGATCAGAAAGTACATTAAAAGGCAAGGTTTATGAGTTTGCTGTGGAGCGTGTTATGATTGAGTATGGAAGCATGCATGGATATTGCGTTGTTAAGGGATCGGCTTCGGCACGTTAGGGAACCTTGCGTGAAGGCTGTGTTGCTATTCGGTTCCAGGGCTAGAGGTGAGTCTGGGGATAGAAGCGATGTCGACTTACTCGTCCTTCATGAGAGTTGCGGGATTGAAGATGCCATTATTAGGAGGAGATATCTGTACAACCTCTTACGGGAGGCCTTGGGAAAGGAGTTTGAAGACATCACACTTATCGATATGGGGCTTAATGTCTTCCTCAAGCCTGTGGAGATTAGCTCGTTGCTTCTTAATGCGTATTGGGATGCTGTTGTGGTTTATGACGAGACTGGGCTCCTCGAGGGTTTTCTAAAGCATGTTAGAGAGAAGATAGTGAAGAGTGGTTTGAAGAGGATTAGAGATGGAAAAAGCTACTATTGGATTCTACCGAAGCCATTAAAGGAGGTTAAAATCCTATGACTTTCAACCCCTTAGCTGAGGTCAGATACAGGTATAGACTCGCCGTTGAGCACTTAGAGAGAACTGAGAGGCTTTTTTCATTAAAAGATTGGGCTGGAACGGTGTCAGCGTCCCAGTTGGCCATCGAGAATTTCGCCAAGGCAGTTATAGCGATATTTGAAGTCCCCCACGTGGAGTCATGATCCTTCAAACCAGTTAAACAGTTTAATCGGTAGGTTGCCTGCTGAAGTGACGGATGAAGTTAGGGAGCTTGCGACTTTGGCGAGGGAAATGGCTCCAGAGCATGGTAGGTCAAGCTACGGCGAACTCACCGCGGGAATCCTGCCAAGCGACATATATAAAGAAGACCACGCCTCAAATGCACTTAAGAGTGGAAGGAAGGCTAGGGCAATCGCCGAAAGGGTTTTTGATGCGCTTCACGTTGAACTTTAAAGGGAAGACGCCACGATTGAAGTCTGGGGTTTCCTTGGTCGATCCTTATGAAGACTTGTTTGAAGAAGTTTATGAGCTATTAGTGCGCTGTATACTTCGCGATGACAGCCATATGATTGGGTACTCTTTTTTAAGCGACGTCTAAACACGTTGGAATGCACTTTCCGATGAAGGTCCTCGTTACGGGGACTCACTGACTGTATAACGGAGGTCATAGGTAATCATTTAGCGTTAAGGAGTGTAAGACTCGTCAGAAACATCGGTCGATTGTGTAAGAGTAGGGATGGGTGGACAACTTCGTGAGACTTCAGCCGAGACCAGAACGAGAACCAGAGTTCGCATCGAAGAAGAAAAGTGGATGGAGCAGACACCTCGTTTTGTGGTTTCAGAATAAGAAAGATTTAAGTAGGCATACGTTACGAGCCTTCCGATGGAAACTTAACCTTAAACGGATACTTCAGTGTCGCCCTTCGTTCGAGAATTCATATTGTTATTTTTACTCGTCATTAATCTCTTTGAGCAGTTTCTCTAAGAAAACCTTTAGAGCATCTATCATGCTTTTAGGAAAACTCTTTGAGCCTGACGCACTTATAGGAAGCTCGTACTTCGCCATGTCCATCAGAATTTCTATAGCATAACGCGAAGCTGATGTGAGCTCCGCTCAATAGCCGATTATCTTCTTTCTCTTAAGCTCATCCTCTCCTCCATACGTTAACAATCATACTGCGCACTCTTATAAATCCAGAAAGCCAAACAGTCTAGTATGCCGAAAAAATTTAAATCGATTTAACATGACTTCACTATGATGAAATCCCTCTTAAGAGGTTTTATCCTCTTAACCTTAACTATTCTCGCAGTTCCTTTGCAACTTTTGCAATTCAGATTTTCATCCGGCAGTATTCAGAGCGAATCTGAGATGGCAGAAACACCTGCTTATATAATAGAGAGACTGAAGATCTCTTAAAAATTGGAAACAGTTTTCTTGAAATCGCCATCAGGCTGGACGGAGCTATTTATTCTATTGTGGAAAAAGGCACTGGTGTCGATTTCATAGAGTGTAAGGATGTCATAGGGAGTCTTTTCTGGCTTATATACTACTTTCCAGACACGGGAGAGGTTGAAGGACTAGTTAGAAGCGACGCATCATCTTTCACGTATGTGAAGACCGTGGAAACAACTGGTGCATGGCTCAATATGACGTGGTCCGGATTGTTCTCCTGGAGGAAAGAAAGACGGTTGAACATAACGGTCAGAGTATCCGTCAACGTTCCGTCAGAGTCAAGGTTATCATATTGGTACATTGCCATCGATAATGAGGAAAACGGGTTTGTTGGAAAAAATAGGTTTCCCGCTAATTTTTGGAGTCGGCCAGATATCTGATGAAAAAACTGGAGACTATCTGGTAGTGCCCCAGGGACCGAGAATCCTGTGCAAGAACCCGCAGCTCAACCTGAAGCCTGGAGTCGGGCTGGGAGGAGTCTATTATCCATCGGAGCACTTCAACATGCAATTCATGGCATACTATGCGAAACATGTGAAAAGGACTATACTTGGCGGACTATGATTCCAACGGCACCTTCGTCAAGTATTTTAGCGCCGTCAATAGGCAAGGAAGATACCTTGAAGTATCCAATGAACACATCCCGGAGTTTCATTCCAACACTAAGATAGTTCTTCCATACCCGGTTGTGGTCGGCATTTTTGAAGGCGACCGGTGGGATGCGGCTCAGCTTTACAAGAGTTGGTCCTCGAAGCAATGGTGGGCAGCTCAGGGAACAATAGCGGAGCGCAACGATATTCCCCAATGGCTCAAGAAAGCCGGCATTATGGCGGACGTATTTACTAGATTCTGGTGTCGATACTCAACCAGCTGGAATGGCCCGTTTTCAAATTTGCCGAAAATAGCTGAGGCGAAACAGGTGCCCTATAGTGGTGCCGACATTCCCCCATTTATGTGGCCAGGCGTAATGGGGAGTGTCTGGGAGGCCCCGGATGGAAGCGTAGGTATTGTTCTAGCCAGCATATGCGATTCGCAGGTTAACGTAAGCATTCCCCTCAGTTGAATCTTGGGCAGAGGGGTCAAGCATATTTGGTGCGAAACGGCCGGTATACTCTGTTTAATAATGGGTCTACGTTACCGGAGCCTCTAACCATCATCCTTAACCCAATGGATGTTTGTCTGCTGGTGTTCACGTATCCGGAAAGCTCATGCACAATCAAGATTGATGTGCAGCCAAGAGTAGCGAATATCATCGTTGACGGCATGCAATACTACTCCAGTCAGATGCCGTTATGCTTCCCATGGGTAACCAGGGCTGTTCACTCGCTTAAGGTTCAAACGATAGTTCACATAGATCCAAACACTCGGTATGTCTTTAAAACTTGGATCGATGGTTCTACCTCGGCAGAAAGATTATACCGAGCTTCTACTCCAACTATTCTAGTGGCACAGTTTGAACTCGAGTATAAAGTGGAAGTATCCAGCGAATCCGGATTCATAATGGGAGGAGGATGGTTCGCCCCTGGCTCTACTTGCAACATCTCTGTGTCTCCGACCCATGTTCCGAAGGACTTTTTCACAAACTATGTTTTCGACGGTTGGGTTGAAAACGACCATATCATCTCAAGAACAGCTAGCTACTCGTTCACCGTAATCCGGCCAGTATTCCTTAAGGCAAGCTGGAGAACGGAGACAAATCTGACAGCGGTCACAACGACAGCCTTAGTAATTTTGCTAACCATAATAACAGCAATATTGCTTTTAATGAAGAAAACATATCTCAGAAAAGCTTTCCAATTTCACCAGCCCTCCAGAGACCAGTCACAACCTTAATCTAGGTTCTTATATAGAAAACTCCTAACAGTCTCCATGTCTTACCCTTTACAAAGGGCTGATAGTAAACCTTCTCCTCCATGTATTGACCGTACATGCTACACATCCTATGACTTGCTCAAACAGCCTAACCAAGCTGAAAACTTTCCCGCTGAAAGCAAGCAGACATCCTGCGTAAAAACCTTAAATACACAATCAGCTTAGGAAACCTAGTAATCAAAAATAAAAATGGAGCTGTTTTAACGATTATACGTGGTAATATGGTTGTTTTCGCGTCTCTCAAGGAGGATGGAGGCAAACCTACCGCTCCCGCCGGATAGTTTACAGCCCACTTGCCGGTCAACGCATTAAAACAAATCGCATTAATGTAAGAAGATGGGAAGATAAATGTCTATCTTGATACTTCCCTCGACTGACTTATGCTCCTCGTAAAGCAACCTTTGTATATTTCGGAAAGTTTACTACTAAACTTTCCGATAATGTCTGAGATTGCGCTCTGTGCTAGCTCAAGAGTAAGAAGCAGTTTGGATCACGCTCTGGGATTTGTATTGCTAATTTGCTTGTTGGCAAACATTTTACTCTATTTAATCCTTCATTTCCTCGCTGAAGATCTGCTTGAGTATATCCTTACCTACTCGGAGTTTTTCTGAAAGATTTTTAACCCATTTAACATAGCTTCTAAAAATGTTTTGAAGTATTTCCGCCTTCTCTAAGTCTGTTAAATCTTCCTCTTCTGCTAGGAGAAGTGCAAACCACTTTCCAATATCTGATAGCTTATAGGCTTTAACCCATACTGTTCGCCCCTCTGACTCAGTTTTCTCCATAGTCTCGGTTAAAACTCCAAGCTTAGTTAAAACCTTCAAATTTTTAATGATCGTTTTATTTGAATATTGGAGTTTTTTTACAAGGTCCTTCTGGTAGATTTTATTTGAAACCCCCTGTTTAAGGAAGAACCTTAAAATGTTAAGGGAAGCCTTTGAGCCGAAGATGGCACTTAATATTCTATTTTTCTCCTCAGCTGGAAGGAAAATTACATAAGAGTGTAGTGAATTCATCTACGCTCTATTTAGAATCTCTACAAGACCATCTTAATATCGCTTTCTACTTAAACATCACAGAAGATGTAGAGGTTTCATAAGGATCATTTTAACCTTAAAGGATATTTCCCATATTTTCTAGCTTCATCAACCATTACGTAAATATTTTCTACTCTAACGTTGGCATGTAGTGAATTGCTTGATGCTAGAATGAATCCTCCACCTTGAGCTGCTGATTCTATGCATCTTCTAACGTCTCTTCTAACGTCTTCTTCGCCTCCAAAGGGTAGTACGTATTTGCAGTCAACGTTTCCGATTAAACATACTCTGGAACCGTACTTTTCCTTGACGTCCTTTAAATCCATCACACCTGGTTCTATCGGATGTAGAGCACGTATTCCTGTGTTGATAATATCATCTAGTATTGGATAAAGGTTCCCATCGGAGTGTTTCAACACAGGTATTCCGTAACTCTTCCCAATCTTTACAATATCCTTCAAATTGGGCAATTCGTATTCTCTAAACAATTTGGGATTTATTAGAGGGCCTCTACTGTCAGCATAATCGTCTGTTACGAAAAGAGCGTCAACTCCGGCTTCAGCCATCAATTTGGCGAAGCCACGGCAGGCTTCTACAATCTTCTCCATGAGCTTCCTTGCAAAGCGAGGATTACGGTATAGGTCGATTGAGATCTTATCTATCCCCCCTCTTACTTGGAAAGCCATATGCCATCCGCTGTGGCATTGAGCTATTACGGCGATGTCTCTATCTCTAATTCTTCTCATGATTCTATCGACCATTTCAACGACATCTGGATGGAATGGGTCTGGTGGCTCATAGGATTCCAAGTCTCCTGGGGAGTTGACGATTCCCCCTACGAAATACGTTGTCTTAGCCTCCCTGCTCGTCTGCATAATTCTACCCCAATGGTCAACGTATCTTTTACCGTCTAAGTACTTAGGTCTGTAATCTCTCGTCGTAAGAGAATAGTCTGATAAAGCTGGTACAGCGTCGAAATCCAGTTTTTCACATGCTTCTACAAGTGCAAGCCTATAGTTCAGCGAGTTCTCCCAGCTATCGCTTCCACCAGCCATCGTTAAAACCGTACCGGAAACTTTACGTCTTAAAACAGTGTCTACAATCGGGGGGTCTAAGGCAAGATCCGTTATAGGGACTAGGTCCGGCTCCTCCAGCTCTAAAGCTTTAAAGAAACGCTCCCTATGATTCATCTAACGTCAGAATGAAAAATAGCTATGCTCAAATATAAATAGTAGACGGGGTTTTCCATAGGCTATCGGAGTTGGAGTAGATTTATCTATTTCTGAAATACTGTTTTTATTCGGTGGATCGATTAAATGGGGGTTTATCAAGTTAGCTCGAAAGGCGAGCTTTTTCCTCCTAAAGAGAAATTGAAACTTTACCCACGTAAAAGAGTTATCTATAGGATTGAGGATGGCAAGCTTTTGGTTGAGCCGATACCAAGCATAGAAGAGCTTAGACAATCGCAGCTTTAATCGTTTAACAGTTTAGCTAAGTTTGCTTTTAACCAGCCTAAGTCCATGAATCAGTATGAAAATTCCAACCACTACAAACCCCAATCCTATGAAGTATGTTGCAAGTTTCTCAAGTAGTTCTGGTGCTATGAGCGCGACTGTCCCTCCGACTATGAACAGAACACCTATTATGGAAGTAGCTATACCACTTATCTTCACAGGGATTTCTACGCTTATCTTCCTCTCTTCAATCACTATGAGGTTGTCGAAGAGAAAGCCCAAGCCCATGCCGATAAACATCGCTGAGACAAATCCTAATCCGCCTACACTTTCAATCAGTAGAAAGCCTATACCCATACCTATGAACATGAATACTGGAAATAGGAAATGCCTCCGCTTATCTTCTTTCCCCTCATTCTCTTTACTATGCACATAATCGCCCGTATGAGCTACTCTAGAGTCATCAAATTTAAAACTTACGATGGTTTAGCTAAATTTAAGAGCTTAAACCATATAAGCTTTCTGGGCATAATGCCTCATTTAAGGTGGTATCTTGAACATGTTTAAAATGTTGTTTAAGATTGGCATTATAGTAATAATGGTAGGCGTTGTAATAGCTGTTATTCCCATTAGAGAAGAGCTTTCTCCTACTGGAAACGTCATCCGAGCATCTGACTGGTCTGTCTCATGGTATAGTATTCCTACGGCGCCTACGGATGAAGGGTTCGAAGGATTTCTTTTAGGTTATTCTATAGCACCGTTTCTATTTAGTAGGAGTTGGCAGAGAAGTGGGATGGTTAAGGAGGAGGTATTTGGAGGATTCTACGATCAAGTCGGCTTCATAGCTAGAGCTGATGTACACATGCCTGTAGAATGGGTTTGTAGTCTTTGAAATAGGTTCTGGTGGGGGATGTGGCTCCAGACTTTATGTGGATGGGGACTTGGCAATAGACCTGTGGATGGTTGGGAGAGCGGCGAGCGAATCTGCCATTGTGGAGCTTAAAGCTGGTGACCATAAGCTTGAATTTTGGTGGTATGTATGGTCTGGCGAATCGCAGACATTATACGCGATATTTGAAACCGATCAAAAGATTATGGTGCTTGAGAAAAAGTCAGACCCTCTTATAGGGTTGACTATCGCATGTGTCGGTATTGCTCTGACGATCGTATCTAAACTTAAGAGCGTAGAAAAACCTAGAAAATCTTAAGTAATCCTGTCTTTCAATGCAAAAAGTAAAACTACGGTTCCACCGCAGACTTAGTGTACAAAAATGAAGACGTTTGAATTTACGGATTATATCTTCTCTCTTCATCTATTGTGAAGATGCTGGTCAATCTA
>CALKCG010000198.1 GCA_938082915.1 uncultured archaeon
CTACCTCAGGGGTTTTGCAAACCTCATGAAAGACTTCGTACGTAAACCAGCCCAACTATATGAGCTTATAGACATGTTAACCGAGTACAACTTAGCCTTAGTTAAAAGGCTTCTAGCGTTTAAAAATCTGGATGTCGTCTCGTTTGGAGACGACCTTGGAATGCAGGATAGAATGCCCATAAGTCCCAAGACCTTCAGAGAATTCATATATCCGAGTTACTTTAAAATCTTCAACGAGGTTAGAAGAGCTGGTGTGCACGTATATCTACACAGCGATGGACATGTTGTAGAAATCATAGATCAGCTGATAGAGTCTGGTGTAGACATTTTAAACATTCAAGATAGAGTCAACGGTGTTGATAAGATTGCCGAACTCTGTAGAAGGAGGGTTTGCGTAGACCTAGACCTCGATAGACAGTCAATCGTACCGTTTGGTACGCCAGAAGACGTGAGAAAACACATAAGTCACGCTGTTAAAACCCTAAGCCTTAAGGAGGGTGGGTTCATGCTGATAGCTGGCATATATCCGCCTACGCCTTTGGAAAACATAAAAGCGTTGGTGGAGGCTATGGAAGAATTTATGTGGCTTTAAACAGTTAAAACTTTATGAGAGTATCTGTGCGGTGATTGTATTGAATAATCCCGTTGGCGAACATGAGTTTTACTGTTGCGGCTCAAAAGTTTTAATTAAAAATGGGGATGTAAAAGTCTTAACCGAACCGAGAATAGTCTACTGTCCCCTGCTCGAAGCTTTTTACGGTGTGAAAAGAGTAGGTAGGGAGACCGTTAGAAACTGTGTAAAGATGAAGATTGAAGGCTTCGGCTTCTGCTGCAGAAGTAGGGTTTTCGACTCGTCTATGGTAGTTCCATATGGGAGCTCTGAAATCATATCTACTTGTATGAGGAAGGGGTTGTTGGACTGCATCGTCACGGTATGTGAGTGGCTGGGACAGTCATATCTAGCAATCCGTAACTAGTCCAAGAAATTGGAGCTAGACTAACAGGGATAATAAGGACCACACCAATTATGGAGATAGTCGAGCGTATTAAAGGTAGAGGAGGTATTGTTTTAAACGAGTCAACGGCTGAAATCGATCAATCAACGGTGTTATAAGCCGTAGAATTAGGGTTTAAGCGTATAGCTGTAACCGTGGCCCACTTCAACTCAAAATCGATAGTTCGTATCCGTAGATTTGAAAAGGAAAGAAACGTACAGGTAGCCGTCTTCTCGGTGTGCAATACATGTGCAGCAGAAGAAGACGTGGAGAGGATTCTAACCGGAGCAGACGTAGTCTGTGCAAGCGCATCTAGAATAATACGTGAGAAAGTTGGGTCTAAGGCTCTCATGCAGCTTGGAGTAGCCATACCAGTATTCGCATTGACGAAGCTTCGGAAAGAAGCTGTTACTCACGTATTTGATGGATTTTGATGAAAGCATAGTCGTCTTTAGAACCAGTAAAATGCCTTACGTAGTTGAAGGAAGAAGTCCCATAGTAAAAGAGGAATAAATAGCATATAGTAGCTGGGTAGTATTAAACGTCTTATTGGGAATGGAGAGGAGTTAAATTTAAAATTACCATACATGGTGGTGAAACACAGTGAAATCAACTTAATTGACGGCTACGGCTAAGTCTTCTGAGAATGAGTACTATAAAGGCTAATATAGCCGGGGCTAATACTATACCTATAATCTTCCCAAGATTGCTGAAACACCAATCCTCCGTTATTAATCTATCTCTCACTTCGGAATCCGAGTCTAATAGGAGGGCGTATTGTAAGCTTTCAAACGTGGGATCTGTAGACTCTTCCAATGAGGGTGAAAAGAGGTTAATGAATTTGCCAGTTAGCTTCGCCTCCCCATAAGTGTAGAGAGCAGTTATGGGACCACGTCTGACGATGAGAGTACTTTCAATCTCTGGGAGAATGCCTGTCCTTCGCAGTAAGAGAGATACCATTCTTGCGACCACGTTATCGTAGAGCTTTGGGGGTGGTATCATACTATGCAGGGGAATACCTATGAAAATGAATAAGCCTTCTCCATAATGTTTCTGAAACACTACTTTAAGGTCTCCATCGCCGATGTAAAGCGGCTCCACCCCATTACATTCTACTGAAAGAAATTCGTGGTCTTGAACTCTGAGCAATCTAACCTGGGATACGTACAGGTCTGTAACTCCTGGATTAAACCACACTCTAAATTCCACATTTCTCGCCGGGCGGTTGAGGACGAAGGAAAGGTTAAACCAGTAATATACACCCTTTTCATTGAAATCGGTAGAGTATATATCTATTTTAGATAATATGTCCCGTCCAACATCCGTACTTACGTCTAACGTAGCTATTTTAGCCCGTCGCCCATTATCATCGACTTTAAGTAGGAAACCCACGGTATAGTTCCCTGAAGGAAGATCGATGTAAGGTCCGTAAACCATTGCCCCTTCAGGTTGAACTCCTAGGCTTCGTCCAACTCTAGCTTTCCCAGTTGGAGATGAGGAATCGTTTAACGAATCTCCGAATAGAGATTTCATTTCAGTTACTGCATCCCATGTTTTAACTGAAGGCTCTGATAGACTATTTCCGCATAAATAGGCTATTTCTTCATCTACTGCTATAACATATTTAGAATAAGCTAGCTGCGAGCAGTCTATATCGACTCTACGTAATAGGTGGAGAAGATTTTCCTGAGCCTCCTTAGAAGCGATGTCCCCAACGTAGAACAGAATTCCTCCTTCTTCAACCCACCGGGAAAGCATATCTATAATTGAAATATCCGTTGGTTTCCACAATTCGTAGTTTAATATGATTGCCGTGAACTTCTTCAAGAAAGCCGGGTCTACTATCTTCTCGATTGGGAATATTTGAACCCAGTAGCCATGCGCCATAAGGGGAAGGGCTAATAGGTAAATTCCCTGGTGTGGTGAGTCTATAGTCCAGAGGTAAGAATCTGAAATCGGGATCCCTATGATTACTCCCTCCCTCTCTAACGGTGGTATAATACTGAGCACTTTAAATACGTTAACAAGCTCTACGACATAGTTACGTGGTATTGTTAGATCTCCAAAGACTCTCTCAGGCCATGGCAATAATTCAAACAAAGTTGAATTTACCATTAAAGCTGCTACAACTGTTTCCTCATACCACTTCCTGTAGTCGTCCCAAGTGTAATTGGGGTCATCGCTTTTAGGATCCATTAGTAGTATTAGAGTTTTTTCGGTGCGTTCCACAAGGTTCTCAAAATACGTGTACTCTAGATAGGCATGCTCGAAAAGAGCAGTTGTACCGTATATGGGTGTTCTAGCTGTATCGCTCCACACTTGAGCTATGTAGCCGTCTAAAGATTCTATATTTAATGTCATCGCATAGGGTGTTGAAATTCCCCATTCAGCGTAGTTGAGCGGACTATGCAATGCGAGAAATGTCTTAACGTTCGGGTTAAGCGTCTTTACATAGTTGAAGACATTTCTCTCTAGCTCTAAGTATATTTTAGCCATGAGGCTTCCAGCAATCTCCCTTATAAGTCGCTTATTCTCTTGAGAGATGGGCGCTTCGTAGAAAATTGGCAGGTATTTTTTAAAGGCTTCTGAGTAGAATGCATCAACCCAGAACTCCGGCTCTTCTAATACTACTCCATCTACACCAGCTTTAATGGCCTTCTCGATTAAATATTGAATATATGCTATCCAGCTTTCCGTAGGAACCGTGTAGTACCCCCTTCCTATTCTAGCCATCCTACCAT
>CALKCG010000199.1 GCA_938082915.1 uncultured archaeon
TAACGATTCATATAGTAGGCATTTAAGACTAAAACCTATTAGAGCCATGAGGGTTATCCTAGACAGAAGTTAAATAGTCGTTTGAACCATCTTCGACCACAGACACCTACAGATTCAAATGGATAAGCTTAAAATGTAGCCTATGTCTCCAATCCGCCAACACTTCATACGAAAACAGCGAAGGGGGACAGCCCCAACTTTGCTTGGCTTCACCCGTACTTTCTTCATAGAATTTCCATAGATTTTACATGAATTTTTGAATCTACCCTCTTCCCCAATTTTCAAAGCAACATAAAGGGGAGAATTTTAAGGTTTTAATGTAAAACTCCATTTACCTAAACTTTCATATGAATGTGAAACTTTAAGCAATCGGCTTTCCTCCATAGGGGGAGCGATAAGCTGCAGTCCAACCGGCAGACCTTCAGATAAACCGCACGGTATAGATATGGCTGGTAGACCCGCTAAATTAGCAGGCACTGTGTTCACATCACACATGTAGAGTTCAAGCGGATCTTTTATCTTCTCACCTATTTTAAAAGCAACAGTAGGCATTGACGGTCCGGCTAACACATCAAATTCTTTGAAAGCCCTTTGAAAGTCCATCAGCACTAGTGTTCTGACTTTTAACGCTTTCAAATAGTATGCTTCATAGTATCCAGCAGATAGTGCAAACGTACCCAGGATTATTCTACGCTTCACTTCTTCACCAAAGCCCAATCGTCTATTTTTAGCGTAAGCCCTACTCCAGTTTAAACCTTGGTCTGAAACCCTAAGACCATATCTCAAACCATCGTATCTAGCCAAGTTTGAACTAGCCTCAGACATAGCTATTACATAATACGCTGCCAAGGCATACTTTAAACTTCCAAGAGAAATCTCACCTATAGATGCACCCAGCTCTTCTAAACTGTATATTGCATCTAAAACCCTACTGGCAACACCTTCTTGAACGCCCTCAGCTAAAAACTCTTTAATTATACCTATACGTACACCTTTAAGATCACAGGGAGTATTCAAGTCCTCAAGATAGTCTTTAGGTTGAATCATAAGCGATGTACTATCCTTAGGATCATGACCAACTATAACGCTTAAGAGGAGGGCGCAATCTCTAACATTTCTAGCGATCGGCCCTATCTGCTCCAAACTATTGGCGTATGCGATAAGCCCATATCTACTGACAAGGCCGTATGTCGGTTTTAAGCCGACTATGCCACAGAAGGCTGCTGGGCATCTTATGGAGCCGCCTGTATCAGAACCAAGCGCTAGAAAAGCCTCACCTGACACCACGGCTGCAGCACTACCTCCAGAGGAGCCGCCTGGAACCCTATCTAAATCATATGGGTTTCTAGTAATTTTGTAGGCACTGAATTCCGTAGTAGAGCCCATAGCGAATTCATCCATGTTTGTTTTACCTACGATGATGGCATCTTCCATATCTAACTTCTCGATCACTGTAGCATTATAGCTTGGAAAATATCCTTTGAGAATTTTTGAACCGCAAGTAGCTTCAACATCCTTCACGCATATGTTGTCTTTAACGGCTACCGCGACTCCTGCAAGTCTACCTACTTTCAGTCCTTTCCTTACGCGCTGGTCTATGTCTTTAGCCTTCTCATATGCTTTATCTTCAATAAGCGTTATGAATGCGTTTATCTTAGGTTCTACTGCTCTTATTCTCTCAAAGACTTCATCTAAAAGTTCTACAGTCGATATTTCTCCGCTTCTAACGGCGGAAGCTATACGTTCAGCCGAACTGTGTAAAAGTCTCAATGCTATACGATCCTCGCGGCTTTTATAAACCTACCCTTCTTCTTAGGAGGATTCTGAAGTATAAGATCTGAGGGAAATTGGTGAGGCTCATCTTCTCTGAAGATATTGTAATGCTTAACTACGTGAAACGTAGGCGGTAGAACATCGACATTAGCCTCATCAATTATGCTAAAGTACTCTAGAATCTTCGAGAGTTGACTTTTAAAAGTCTCCTCCTCTTTCTTAGATAACTCGAGCTTAGCCAGCCAAGCCAAATGTCTAACGTCTTTGACAGTAATACTTCTCTTCTGAGGCACATCTATCACCCGTCAAGGTGTAAGCCTACTCTGATCCCTGGGGAAAAGCGTAACCTCCCTTATATTTGAAATTCCAGTTATAGCCATCATAAGCCTCTCAAGCCCTAAGCCGAGGCCGGCGTGAGGCGGCATACCGTAATCGTAAATTCTAAGATGGTAATCGAAAAGTTTAGGGTTCAAACCTTGCTGTTTTAAACGTTTAACTAGAAGGTCACGTGATGATATTCTAGATCCGCCTGAGGATAACTCTAAAGACCCATACATGAGGTCGAAGCTCTCAGAAATCTCAGAATTATCATCTTTAGGCTTAATGTAAAACGGCTTAGAAATAGTAGGCCAGTCTGTTATAAAGTAGAAGCCTTTGTTAATTTGCCCAAGCTTTTTAAGAGCCAGCGTAGAGAAGTCTTCGCCCCACGATACTTCAACACCTAGGTCTTTGAGAATGTTATAGGCTTCATCGTATGTTATACGTTTAAAGGGTGTCTTCGCTTCCTCAAATTTCACTTCTAAGAGCTGAAGCTCCTCGGAACATTTATCTATCAAGTTTCTGATAACGTAATCTATCATCTCTTCAAGAAGATTCATTACATCTCTATAATCTGCAAAAGCCATCTCAACATCAACAGATGTTATTTCACTAAGGTGTCTAGGCGTCTTAAATTTCTCCGCTCTGAAGACAGGACCTATTTCAAAAACCCTTTCAAAGACAGAAGACAGCTGTTCTTTATAAAGCTGTGGACTTTGAGCTAGAAAGGCTTCCTTATCGTAGTAAAGTAGGGGGAATAACGTTGCTCCTCCTTCCGTAGCAGAACTTATGATCTTAGGAGTATTGACTTCTATGAAGTTTCTTTCAACTAGAAAGTTTCTAATACTCTGTAAAACTTGATGTTTAAGTTTAAAAATTGCTTGAGATTTAGGCCTGCGTAAGTCTACAGCACGTATTTCAAGCCTTTTATCTAAACTTGGAAGGGTTTTAGCGAACATTTCAAATGGTGGAAGTTTTTTAGGCTCAGAGAAAACATATAGGTCTTCCGCTTCTACCTCAACGCCTCTGGGAGCTTTTTCAATGGCTTTTACGATTCCTTTAACACCTATGTAGCTATGAGGCTTAAGTTCAACTAGTTTGTCAAATATTTGACTAGGTATCTTATCTTTATGAGCAGTGACCTGTATCATCCCACACCCATCTTGAAGAATTATAAAACATAATCCACCCTGCCTTCTAACACTTAAAATCATACCTAGCACTACGACTCTACTACCGCTTAAAGACGGGTTTATTTCCTTAGACAAATGAGTTCTTCTCCACTCTGAGGGAATAGTCAAAATTCCCCACCACTTAGACAGCTTCCAGACATCAATAACTCCATAAAAGAGCTGTTTAAAAAAGTTTATAGGAGCGATTTCACTCTTCGTTTAAAACCTTTAATTTTCCAAATCTACCTACATTAAGCTGGAGAACGCCTCTAAATGCAGTCGTATAACCATTACTTATTTCGACAAGTGAGCCTTGAGAAACCCTATCGATGTCTTCATTCCATAGAGTGAGTTTAACAGATCCAGAGTCGTCTTTAAGAGTTGCAGTAGCTACCTTAGCAGTTGTGCCATATCGGGTAACCACTTCCCTTGCCTCAGAAACGTCTGCGATCTCTCCTCTAACGTTGACACCACGCATACCTTTCCTAAGATCTGAAATTTTCAATACGTATCAGCCTTTAATAGAGGCTGACTACATATTAATAAGTTTATTTATCACGTAGTTTTCACAGTTGAATATAAGTAGTAAACTTTTTATAGAGTAAAATATTTTAAGAGTCTTTTTGAAGAAGCATGAGAACGTTAAAACTTAAGCTCTATATGATTGGAACGATAGCATTCCTGGTAGCACTGTCTACACTATTCTTCACGATAATACTGAGCTTAGCTGGAGCACCTCTACTGCTCTTAGCACCAATGGTTATCATATTCAACTTAATCCAATGGCTCATAGCACCATATATGATAGATGCATTATACGGTGTTCGAGAG
>CALKCG010000200.1 GCA_938082915.1 uncultured archaeon
GCCCTGACTATGCCTGGATACGTTATGGATAGGTTCGCCTGGACTATGCTTTCTTCTCCAAAGAGCTCCTTCCAGTCGGTGCGCATGACCTCCGTGAACAATCCACGCTCGTCTGGAAGCCTGGCTAAGTCTACTATCTTAACGCCTGGGAGGTGCAACTCCTTAACGTCTGTTAGTAGAGGCATCACTTACACCCATAATGAGAACATGTTTTAAACTTATATCTCTACTGTTGAGTAGTCTCCGATGTTAAGCCTTATTACCCCGCTTCGCTCGTTTCTAGATACTTTGGCGTTTCTACCTATTAGGCTGTCCTCAAGCCTACTTACGCCCTCTATACACGCGTTTTCGAGTATGACGCAGTTCTCCACCGAGCTTTTGAAGATTTTAGACCCATTGCCTATGCTCGTATAAGGCCCTATGAACGAGCCTTCTATCAGGCAGCTTCTCCCTATGACGGCTGGTCCTCTGACGACGCTATTCACTACTTTAGCGCCTTCATCTACGAAGACCCTGCCCTCTACCTTAGAATCCAATACTTCGCCTCTGATTTCCCTCTGGACACGCTCGTCTAAGACCAGCATGTTCGCGTATAAGATGTCGTCCTTCTTGCCAGTGTCAAGCCACCAACCATCGACGAGGCTGTAGCCAACCTTATAGCCGCGGTCTATCATGAGCTGAATAGCGTCTGTTATCTCCAGTTCACCACGCCAGCTAGGCTTAAGCTCCCTTATAATATCGAATACTACGGGCTTGAAGAAGTATACGCCGACCAAAGCGTACTTGCTCGGCGGAGTCTTGGGCTTTTCTACGAGTCCAACAAGCCTACCATTCTCATCGAATTTTGCAACTCCAAACCTCGTCGGGTCCTCAACCTCCTTGAAGAGTATATAGGCATCGTAGCCGCCATCGAGGGACTTCACAACATACTCCTTGATACCGTTTTGAAGCATATTGTCTCCTAGATAGACTACAAAGCTATCTTCTCCGACGAAATCCCTACATAAGCCGACTGCGTGGGCTATACCTAGAGGCTTACCCTGGTAAATGTAAGCGATCTTTACATCGAACCTAGAGCCATCTCCATAATATTCTTTAACCATCTCAGGACAGGTTTCACCTAAAACTATAGCTACATCTCTAATACCTGAACCTCTGAGGTCTTCTAAAACATACTGACTGATGGGCTTATTGGCTACGGGAATTAATTGCTTGGGACCAGTGAACGTTAGAGGCCTAAGTCTAGTGCCAGCGCCGCCGTGAAGGATAATGCCTTTCACAAGAACCATTATTCACTTAACAATATTTAAACCTGAAGAATACAGGTTTAAAGAACCGTTCACTCTATCCGTAATCTCATAGTTAAAGAAGCACTAGTTACAGCTCAGATTTTTGCTAGTCCTATGTCTTGTACGTATTTTTCTGCTTCTATTCGTGTTTCTGGTCTTCCTATGTCTCTCCAGAATACTGTTTCTGGCATTTTATATGCGTATACGTTTAGTCCACTGTTTGCCATGAGTTTTATAGTGTCTGTTATCCAGTATTCTCTGGCTGGAGACATGGGTGTTTTCTTCAGGTATTCGAATACCTTCGGGTTGAATATTAATGGTCCTGAGTTTACAAGGTATGTGTCACCTATTTTAGCTTCTCTAGCTTCTTCTTCCGAGGGCTTTTCAAGGATGTTTAAAATCTTCCCATTACCGTCTATTTTGACGAGCCCATACTCCTTGTAAGAGCTCATAGGGTATACGCCTACAGTAGCGTGGGCTTTCAAGCTTTCGTGGAATTCAACCATGCTTTTGAAGAAGTCTGTCGGGTGGAAGAACGTGTCTCCGTATACAACCATGAAGTCTTCGGAAACCCAGTCTTCAGCCGCTTCAACTGCTTTAGCTGTTCCAACGCCGCGGCTCATATCTTGGTATAGGTAGGCTATTCTTACGCCGAGCCATCCTCCGTCGCGTAAATACTCCATTATCTGGCTTTTACGCTCGCCTAAGACCACGTAGATCTTCCTAATGCCTGCTGACGCTAATCCTCTAACGGCATATTCTATAACGGGATAGTATCCTATGAGGCACATCTCCTTGTTAACGGCGTTTGAATAGGGTCTCATACGTGTCCCTTTACCAGCGGCGAGAATAACGGCTTCCATTAAGTATCAAATAGAATTTGATATTAGACCCCTTAAAAATATTAGCATGGTTCACCACAATCGTAAAATGCGCGTGGTGATCCGTCTCCAAGAAGTACGTTTGTAAGTAGATGATGCCCAAGGGTGTAAACGATGAGTTTAACCGTTGAAATACCTAAAAAGCCTTTTAGAAGCGCTTCGTAAGCGTGGTTTTAACCCATCTAGTATCGTATTAGATGCATTGTTTAAACTGCTTAACTTAGACCCTGCGGAAGAGGTGCATGTAGAATTGGCTAAAGAGTTCCTTGAAGAAGGTGGAAGACTCGTAGATGAAAATCCTATTCAAGCATCTGGAAAACTGTAAGGCTGCTGAAGAAGCCGTTAAAACAGTAGTCATAATCTTCAACTTCCATACGATTCTGAAAATGGTAGAGGCTAGGGATAGATGGACTTTAACAGACTTAGGTGATGCTGCGAAACAAGCATCCAAAAGCATTGGAAAAATTCTACGTTGGCTGGGGTAGAGCATACTACTTGCATGTAGCTGGTTCTCACAAGACAAAGTTAAGCGGCGAAGCCGTTAAAAGAGAAGCTGCCGAATATAGATAATGGTCAGAGTCTTAGAGAAATTTTTGAAAGAGTTTAGGCAAAGTAAGGAAAGCTTATAGCTGATAAACGCTTTAAATAGCATTGATGAATGAGTTGAATTTTTTCGAAACCGTTAGTAGGCGTAGGTCTATTAGGAGTTTTCAACTTAAGCCCGTTGAAGACGAGAAAATATTTAAGATCCTTGAAACAGTCAACTTAGCTCCCTCAGCTGGAAACCTGCAGGCTTATGAAATAGTCTTAGTCAGAGATGAGGAGCGTAAGAAGGCTTTAGCTGAAGCGGCTTGGGCTCAGTGGTTTATAGCTGAAGCACCCGTCGTCTTCGTCGTATGTGCCAATAAGCGTAGATCAGCTGTTAGATACGGCTCTAGAGGTGAAAACCTATACTCGATAAATGACGCTAGTATTGCTGCAGCCTACCTTGAGCTTGCAGCCGCGGCTTTAGGTTTAGGCTCATGCTGGGTTGGAGCCTTTAGAGATGAAATGGTTTCAAAAGTGATAGAGGCACCAAGCCACATAAGACCGATAGCTATAATACCCGTAGGCTATCCGGCTGAATCGCCGATACGACCGCGTAGGAGAGGTTTTAAAGACTTCCTACACTCGGAGAAGATTAGAGCTGGCGTTTAAAGGTGGTAGGCTTGACCTTTAAACTGTCTGTTATATCGGATGAGGTTTCCCAAGACTTAGACGATTTAATAGCATTCGCCAGGGAGTTTTCACTAGACGGATTGGAGATAAGAACCCTCTTCAATAGGAAGCCCTACGAGCTCGTAGAGTTGGCCGGCTCTATTAGGACGAGTCTGAAGAGAGAGGGCTTAGAAGTTTCAGCCGTAGCTTCTCCTGTTTTCAAATCAAACATAGACAATGAGGCAGAGTATAAGCAGCATTTAAAGATTTTCGAACGGTGCGTAGAGCTCGCTAAAACCCTAGACACAAACATCATACGGGTTTTCACATTCTGGAAGAGGGATAGCATTGAACGGGTTCTCGATAGAATAGTTGAACTCTACCAGCCGCTCATAGACGTCGCTGAAGGCGAAGGCGTTATACTTGGAATTGAAAACGAGCCATCCACCTATGCGAACAACGGCTTAAGTCTTTCCAAGTTCCTCGGGAGAATCGGTTTGAAAACGGTTAAAGCCGTCTGGGACCCTGGAAACGACATATGGGATCCTGAAGGGGAAAAGCCCTACCCAGACGGGTATAACTACGTTCGAAACAGCGTAGTACATGTACACGTTAAAGACGGCGTTCGAAAAGGACCGTCTGGAAGCCACGCGTTCACCCCCGTGGGTGATGGAGAGGTAAACTACAGGGAGCAGTTGAAGGCTTTAGCATTCGACAGGTACAGGGGATACTTGTCGCTTGAAACTCACTGGAGACCCAAGGTTAAACTCGACGAATCTAAGGTTTTAATGCCTGGGGGGGCTGAGTACTCTAAGCTGGGGTTTGAAGCTTCGAGGATATGTATGAGAAACCTCATAAACATTCTCAGAGAACTGGGGTTATAATAAATCTTCTTTTTTACGAGTAAAAACTTGGATTGATGGTTTAGACGAGGTTCTCCGAGGGGTTTCTTAGAAGGCTCAAGCATCATCCTCCTTGGACCTGTTGTAACCATTAAATCCCATTTAGCCTTTCAAATCATATACGGAGGATTGAAGAATGGTGAAAAGTGCCTTCTCATGAGCACCAATTTGACTTTTAATACTTTAAGAGCCTATTTGAAAATTAGCTATGACTGGGATTTGAAGCCTTATTTAGATGCTGGAAAGCTAGATTTCATCTACTATCCTTCCCATCTCACGGAGAGTATAGGCAGATCAGGCGGTTTCGAAGGACTCAGAGAAGTAACTTTTAGAACTGGGGAAGGTGTTACGAGGGTGGTTATACATGGTTTCTCCCAGCTTTACTCAACTGTAAATGATGAAAGTTTAATTATGAATATGGTTTACAGATTGAAGGAGAAGGTTGAGAAAAATCGTGGTATTGTTCTATATCTTCTAGATAGTGGTGTTCAAAGTCGTCAATTTGAAGAAAACCTAAAGTCGATCTGCGACTACGTATTGGAGATCAGGGATAATGAAGACGTTGTAGAAATAAGGGTGTCTAAGGCGCCGATACCTCACAGTCTGGAGTGGCATGGGTTGTTTTTCTCCTCTAGTGGAGTAGGCGTCGGAGCACCTACAGTTAAAACCGGTAGGAAAAGCCTCCCTGTGAAGACTACTCTACCGAGTCTAAAGACGTTTATAGAATCTCCATGATATTCAAGCCGATTAAAGTACCTTAGCCGTTAGAACATTGAGTGGAAATACCATGAATTAAGAGTATTTCGCATACGCATAGAAAGTTTTATGTGAAGATTAGGGTTTAATGTTGATTCTGAAAGGGTGTTGAATTGAACGTTAAAGTCGGGTTTATAGTTTGCGGAGTCCACTCTGAGGTGAAAGATGTTTTAGGTAGACCTATGATCGACGTTAAACTTGTCGAAGACTCTTTAAACTCGCTTAGAAACGCTGGGTTAGACGTCTATAGGGTTTACGGTGTGCTTTCAAAAAGCCTGGAAATTGAGAAGGCCGTGGAAGAATGTGAGAGGCAAGGTGTAGACTGTATTGTTTTCTACGTAGCTACATGGCTTTGGGCTTCGGAGGTTTGGAGAGCAATATACCATCTTTCAATACCTACATTAATATGGTGTACACCGACCCCCATCGGATGGGCGACAGGCGGCGCATTGGTTTTACACGGTGCCTTAGATGAAGTAGGGGTTAAGCATAAAATCGTCTACGGCTATCCAGATGATGAAGAGGCTTTGAAGAGTATAGTGTCCTTCGCTAGGGCTGCAAAAGCCGCTAATAGGCTTAAGAAGACGACTTTAGGCTTGATAGGAGGCTACAGTATGGGTGCTGTCACAGGGTCAGTAGATATAGCGCAGATACTGTCAAAGTTCGGCGTTAAAATTGAACACGTAGATCAGTATGAACTCGTTAACTCGGCTAAAGCTATTCCAAAGGAGGAGGTCGAGGAAACCTATAAAGAATTGAGGAGGAAGTATGGAAGGTTGCCTGAGCTTGATGAGGTTATGGAGAGGTCAATTAGACTGTATATCGCGTTGAAGAAACTCGTCTCAGAAAGGAAGTATGATGTTGTAGCTGTTAAATGCTTCCCAGAGCTTGGAGACAACTATGCTACAGCCTGTTTAGCGCAGAGCCTTCTACCAGACGAAGGAGTTGTTACTTCATGTATAGGAGACGTTAACACTGCTTTATCCGCATACATACTTTACCTGTTAAGTGGAAAACCCACGTTTAACCCGGATGTTCAGCAGATTAGGAAGTGGGAGAATGTTGTTAAACTCGCCTCCGATGGAGCAGCACCCATATCTCTAGCCGAAGATATGGGAAAGGTTACATTGAAACGTAGAGGATTGCCGAGTGAGGGGGCTGCTGACGGCATTTGCGTCGGATTCGTATGTAAACCTGGACCTGTAACTATGCTTCGACTGTGTAGAATTAAGGGAGAGTATTGTATGCATATAGCTACTGGAGAAGCGTTTATTCCAAAGGACGTAGATGTAGCTCTTAAAGAGTGCGGCTTCCCCCATTGGCCCCATGCATTTATAAAATTAAACGGAGACGTGGAGAAATTCATTCAAAACCAGAGGAGCGAGTATATATCGATGTGTTACGGCAACTATGAGAGGGAACTAATGGATCTATGCTATATACTGGATATAAAGCCGCTACTGGATAGGTAGGTTTAAAACCCTTCAATATTTCTACCTTTTCCTCGGTTCAAATCTCCACGTATTTGAAACGCGTATCAGTCAATCGTTGAAAGGTTTAAAAACAGCCATGATTTCATAAGTTTTGATCCGTATGAGTGTTAGAGTTGGAATCGTAGGCTGCGGTAGTATAAGCTGGGAGCATGTTAGAAGGCTAAGCCTTTTAAGGGAAGGTGAGGCTGAAGTAGTAGCGCTCTGCGACATCGTTAAGAGTAATGCTGAAAACCTGAGGAGATACGTGAATCTTTTCAGGAATATAGCCCCTGAACCTTTGGATCAAAACGCTGTCTTCGAAAGTTACGAAGACATGTTGGATAGGGTTGAACTCGACGCAGTCATCATATGTACTCCTCACAACATACACTACGAACATGCTATGAAAGCCTTTAAACGGGGTTTACACGTATTCGTGGAAAAGCCCATGGCGGTATCTGTTAGAGAGGCAGAGGAAATGGTTAATGAAGCTTCTAAGCGTAACCTCGTCTTGACGATAGGATATCAGCGGCACTGTCAACCAGAGTACGTATACGCTAGATGTAAGATTCTAAACGGTGAATTGGGTGAACCTCATATGGTGGTCGGCTGGCTCGTTCAAAACCTCGTAGCCGCTGGAAGGTTCTACCTAAATCCTGAAGTTTCAGGCGGAGGTCAGCTTAAAGCCTCTGGAACACATTTGATAGATGCAATACTCTGGATGACCGATACTGAGCCTGTGAAGGTTAAAGCCCTTATGGATAGGGCTGGAGCCTCGGTAGAACTCTACGCCGTTTTAGCCGTAGAATTATCTAACGGTGCTTTAGCGTCAATATCCATATCTGGAGGTCATCCGAGACCGCATACGGGTGTAACAGAGGAGGTTAGAATCTGGTGTTCCGAGGGAGCAGTCCACATAGTGGATGGAGCTGTCTACGTTGAAGACTCCAAGTCCAATATTACAAGGATCGATCAACATATGCTTCCGAGGGTTAGTCCAAACCCAGACGTCAACTTCATAAGGACGATACTTGGTAAAGAGGAGAATCTAATACCCGGTATATGCGGACTTAGAGCTGCAAAGCTTGAGGAGATGGCGTACTTAGACGTCGGGCATCCAATACCGAGTAGGCTTAGAAGGGCTTAAACAGTTCAACACTCCCATGGGAGTCTACATTGGATTAAATCGACCATTCCACCATGCCACTCGGCATCGGCGATTGTAAAGTGTGCTTCCACGGGTGTATCGTAGCGTACTATTTTCACCATTACGTGATTCCACCCCTTTCGAAGAGTGGCATTAACGTAGTTTGATCCGTCACCACTATAGTTCGGTCTCAGTGGAACCGTTTGACGGGTTTCATGTATGTTTTCACCGTTCAACCATAGACGCATCTTACTATTGTTCGGTACGCCTAGGACAACCTTCCGTTCCTCGGGAGAATGTATGTAGTGTCTCAAGTAAATGACACCGGGCTTATTTTTGAAAAACGGCTCTACTTCCAGAGCGTTTTCAGGCCAGGATACGGCTCTCCATCCTTCACCAGCCTCCATAAGCGCGGCATCCTTCTCCGGTGGGAAGGCGAAGTCTAAGGAAACCGGTTCTCTAAATACGCATGAAACTAGCCAGCGGAATCCTCCGACGAAGTTTAACGGAACCCATAGGAGGCTTGGCCTTCCATCTACTGAAACTTCAACCACACCACCATTGACCGTACTTATATTCTGTGCTTGAGATTCAACTGAAAACTCTAATTCGATTTTCTCTTTAGGCTTTAGATTGAAGAAGTAGGTTGAAGAAGGTTTTAAACCCCAGCTCTCTGGAACATGTACGGTAAGCCTTCCAGAGATAGACGTTAACCTAGTGTTTTCCACGGCTACTTTAAACCGATTCGAAGTATTTGGAAGAACAGCCGGCCCATCCAAGTATACTATTGAGACTTTCACAGTGGTCAGGTTGAAGTCTACTTGATTCGGCTGCATATTCCAAAGCTTTCCCACGTCTTTCAGAGAATCCAGTATTGTATCCTCAGCCATGGAAAAGTCGTTTTCACAGCCTAGCGTTACAGGCGAATTTAAAGACTTTAAAACCCATTCACCTATTGTGCAGACTTCTTCTGTAAGCTCTTGCAGATTCCTAGGCATGTGAATATTCACTATTCCACGGCTTACAACGATTTGATCGCCTAAAGGTTTAACCCACTTCTCAGGGAGTCTACTCCTACCGTTAATTATACCCCATATTGCTCCAACTGTTGCACCAGTACAATCGGTATCCCATCCGCAGTTTACAGCTTTACATATAGCATCTCCAAAATCCTCCCCGTATAGTAGTCCGATCGTTTGGAAGCCTAAGTTTATCGGAGAATACTGGGCGATGGGACTGTAAACAGCCTCTTTAACCTTCTCACGAGCTTCCCTCCAGTCCAACCCTTTAAGATAGCAGTTTAAAGCAGTGCGGATAGCCTTCGTAGTCATACTGTTCTCTGGTATTGCTGAAAGACCTATCTCCACCAGTTTAACTCTATCGTTTATTAGGAAGGCTGAGGATTCTACGACGGCATTGAAAACTTCACCGTAGATCGACTCCCCTCCAGCATGGTCGCATAAAGCGTCCTGGTAAGCATACCACGCAGCTATGTTGGGGGAACCTGGCGCTATGCAAGCCCATATTTCCGAACGTATGGGGCTACCCATACAGTCTTTAAACCAGTTGTTGTACCATCCCGAAACCGGGGGGTGTAAACCTTTCTTCAAATTGGTCTTATGTAGCCCATATTCGTCGTAGTTGTATAGTATGCAGTCGAGCCAGTACTCTGCCAAATCCCGTGCAGTAACGTGGATACCTATATCTCTGAGAGCTTGAAGCCAAACCAGTTGAATTTCGAGGTCGTCGTTTGGAATTCCACCCTCTACAAGTTTAGGATACCACCAGACGTCGAACATCTCCTCCCGACCGAATATCTGCTCGAGAGGACCGCCGAGGGTCCCACCGGCGTTTTTACCCAGCCAACATCCGTAGACTTTATCGTAGTACATCTCCCTAGCAAGCTTAACCTTAGACATTAAATCACCTATAGTCGAGGTTCAACGTTTATAGCTTTAACTCGCCGATTTAAGAGTTTAGAAGATGAATGACAGGGAGAGGTTTCTAGCTACTGCAAGCTTTCGAAAAACCGATAGGTATCCCTATTGGGAGCTTGGAATCTGGGGTCAGACGTATGATAGGTGGATTCGCGAAGGCTTGAGTGAAGAAGAGCTTAGAGGGGACTGGTTTAGAGGGGAGCCTAAATTCGCCAAGCTTGATAAGAGGGATTTCATCCCTTTAAACTTGGAGCCTATTCCAGGGTTTGAAGAGAAGGTCATTAGTGAGGATGAGCGTTACGTCGTTTTTAGGGATAAGTGGGGTAGGATTAGGAGGGCTTTGAAAGAGGGAGAGGCTCACGGTACGAGGATGTCTATGGACAACTACATGGACTTCTTCGTGAAAGACTTTGAAAGCTTCCGAGAATTTAAAAAGCACTTCGACCCATACGATCCGAGAAGGTATCCTAAGAACTGGGATGAATTGAAGAAGAAGTGGAAGAGTAAAGACTATCCGCTGTATTTGACCGAGAACTGTGGGTTTGGAGGGTTATACTGGAATTTGAGGAATATGATGGGTACCGTGAGACTTTCCACGGCATTCTACAAGACACCGGATCTGATACATGAAATCTTAGACTTCATGGTTGAATTCTTCATAAAGTCCACTGAGAAGGCTTTAAGCGAAGTCGAGGTTGACGCATTCACGTTTAATGAAGACTTTGCATGTAAAAGTGGGCCTCTAATATCGCCTAGGATTTTCCGAGAATTCTTCCTACCCCGTTACGAGGAGATGATTAAGCATTTGAAGCGGCATGGGGTTAAAGTCGTCGAATTGGACAGCGACGGAAACACCGAGCCTCTAATACCTTTGATGATTGAAGCCGGTGTAAACGCCCACTGGCCGCTTGAAGTAGCATCCAATATGAACCCCGTGACCATTAGGAAGAAGTATGGGGAGGAATTAGCCTTATACGGTGGAATAGATAAGAGGGCTCTTGCAAGCGGGAAGAAGGCGATTGAAAAAGAAGTATACGGTAAAATCGCACCTATGATTGAGCTCGGAGGATACATTCCAACAGTCGACCATACAATACCTCCAGATGTACCGCTTGAAAATTTCCTATACTATTTAGAGTTGAAACGTAGGATTGTTGAAAAGTAGTGCGTGGAACCCGCTCTCAAAGTACTTTCCCTTAAAGGGGTATACACGTAGCTATGGTCTCCGTAGTTTAAAGCTATATCCATAGAGGTGAAGGAGTGTATAGTCTACACGTGTCAGAATAGATTTTATACTCCAACTTATATCTAAAAAGTCAGGTATAGTAAATATAAGTCTGGCAGTAGAGGTATGTGTCGGAAAGAAGTATGCTATTTATTTGCCTAAGGCGATCGTCAAAGCCCTTGGTATAAGAGAAGGGTGTAAAGTGCTTTTAAGGGTTTCCGGCGGTACATTGGTTTTGGAAGTGGTTAGAGACCCTGTAGAACTCGCCCTTTCAGGTAGAAGTTTACGTCGATAAGTCCTAGTCAAATTGAGGCGATAAGTCTTGAAGAACAGGCTAAATACGTTAAATGTTCTCCTTGACACGTCTTTTCTACTTCCTACTCTAAGTATCGATGTGAGTGGAGAGTTGTTGGAGTGCCTTAAACGGCTCGTGGAAGAAGAGGTGGAGCTATACTATTCTAAGTTCAGTGTTTTAGAATCTTTATGGATTGCCATTAGACTAGCGAAAGATAGAGACTTAGATATGGAGAGGTTTAGCGGGGGATTAAGAAGTATAGTTAATGGGGGAAGATATATGAGGGTTGAAGAAAGCTCTGGAGTATTTAATGAAGCGTTAAGGCTGTATATGCTAGGGCATAAGGATATGACAGATAATATACTCTACGCAACTCCATCCAGTTTAGACTTCAGTCTACTGACTCTAGATGGGGAACTTAAGGAGTTTATCCGAGGGAAAGGACTGAAAGACGTAGTTTTACTACCAAGGGAAGTTATCTAAGACATCTTAGAGCCTTCTACCCAAAGCTGATATGTAGAACCATCAAAAGATGTTAGAATTAAAGTGTACCAGATGGATTTGAAAACACTTGGAAACTATGTAGAGAAAAATATGCGGTGTGAAGAGTCTACTTAGAATATTGGGGGCAAATCCACTTACCGTAACTACTGTATTCTTTAGTGACAGATTAATTCTATTCTGTTCTCTAGAGTTTAAATTAAAACAGGTATTTTCGAGGTTTAAAATTCAAAATCTCTAAAAATTAAGCTTGAAATTTAATAATAGTCTCATTATAGTAGACTTTTGACTACTCAATTCCTAATTTACAAGTACTTAGAATCTCAGTAATTTTTAAGGCATTCAAACATTTCGATCTTTAAATCGAAGGAAAATGTCTAATGCACGGCATTTGACGCTTCATGGACAGGTTGATGTAGGTAATAAACCCCGATTGAAGGGCGTCCTTATTACGAGACGCATAGAGTGGAAGCGGAGTTTAGAAGCCTGTGAAGAAGTAGGTTTATTTTAAAACCGGGGGTGTTTCTCCATGAGTTCCACGGCGGAGAAGAAGGAGGAAAAGAAGGAGGAGAAAAAGAAGAAAAAGAAGTAGGGCAGGTTAACCCTACTCAACTCCTACTCCCTATTTTTTTCAACAAGTTGACTGGTAAACTATTTATAGTATCGCACTTGTAGTAATGGTTCAGATGCCATTTTACATAGTTTGGGGGAAACCCCTACGGGCGAGGGATATTACATATCTTTTCTCGAAGGGGTATGTGAAAATCCATAAAGGATTATGGATGAGTCGCTCTGACAATTTAAATGTGGACTTAAAACCCATTATAGACCGCTACTCTGACTCCATTACAATTCTTAAGACGTCTAGGAGTCTTCAGAAGGCCTTCATAAGCTTTGAGGAGAACGTCTACAATCTTGGAAGTCTAATACTTATCGCATACGATCTACCACGTAGTACGCGCATAAGGAAGGCGGTTAGTAGAATTTTGAAGAGAAGTCCATGCTTTAAACTGTCTCCTTCGATATACCTCTTCCCACATATCAAATACGCGAAGTATAAGGGGACTCCTCTAGTGTCGCCAAGCGACCTGATTAGGAGGATAATCGTCTACGGGGGTAGGATTACTTGTGCTTCAAGGCTTATCCTCGTATGCGACTGCTCGGCGAAGCGTATAATAAGGGAGTTTCTAAACTCGCTGGATAAAAGGGTTGAAAGCGTTTACAAAAACTGTTTAATGCTTGAAAACGATGAATCGCTTAAAGAGGCTAAGCTTTCAAGTGAGTTGAAGATTGAGATTAAAACGCTTAAAACCCTGTTGAAGCTCTACGAGAGTGAGATGGGGCTTAAACTGAACGACATCTACTCTAAAATCTATAAAGCCTCTAAAATCCTATCGAGCCTTTAATGGTTTCCACGCAATGGACTGCTTGGAAAAACGTCTGTTGAAATTGCCGATCAAAAACTCATGGAAGAGTTATCGGAGGAAGTCGTTTAGAGAGCTGTGGAGAACATATGTGTTATAGTCTGAAGCTACATAGCTTAAACGGCGGTTAACCGTATTCATATTCTTATCTGTGTTTCAAAGCAGAACCTTTCATCTGTATTCGATGTGTCTGGTAGGTAAACCCACTTATCACATTTGCTACATCTATATTCTCCGTAAGGTTTACCTACAAAGACCATCGTTCTTTTAAATACCAGCTCACCCTGACATTTGGATAGGGCCTCAGCTTCACAGTGTTTCATCGTACTCTATGAGGGCTTCATGTGATATAGAGGTTTGGAAAGGGAAACTAGTTTAAAAGGCTTTGGAAATGTGTGTTTTTTAACTTGGTTTAATCATTTGACAGGAGATACATACACATTTCCAGAGTAGAAAACTTCTAGTATTTCAGTAAAGTTTAAACCCACATCTAAACCTAAAGCTTTTATTTACAATTGCTTCAATTTTCGGCGATATTCAAAAGTTTTTAAAAGCGATGCGCATCTACTAAGCTACGTGGTTTTAGCGGTAAAAGCTGGGAGAATATACACTCCAAGCAGTTTAATTAGAAACGGCGTCGTCGTTTTAGGAGATGGTAGGATAAGCTACGTGGGAGGTGACTTTAATAAAGCTAAAGATGCAACGATCCTCGAGTTTGACGATGGTATATGCGCGCCGGGTTTTATAGACCTCCACGTCCACGGAGGTGGAGGCTACGATTTTGCTGATGGAAGCCTTGAAGCCTTCAGCGGAGTTTGCAAACACCATATACGAGGTGGGACAACTTCACTTTTAGCTACGATACTCTCATCGCCTATAGACCATACTTTTAAGGTCTTGGAGACGTTTAGGAGTATCCCCAACACCATTAAAGACGGGGCTGAAGTACTTGGACTACACTTGGAAGGACCGTTTCTAAACCCCGACATGCATGGAGCACATCCAGTAGAGCTTCTACAGACGCCTAGTAGAGAGCTTATAGAGGCTTTTCTAAACTATGCGGATGTTATTAGGAGGATCACGATAGCGCCTGAGGTTTCAGGTGGTATTGAAGCAGTTAAAGCCTTTTCTAGTAAGAACATCTTAGTAAGCATAGGGCACTCAAACGCTCCATACGAGGTTGTATATGAAGCCTATAAAACCGGGTTAAGGCATACAACGCACCTGTATAACGCTTTAGGTGTTTCATTTAAACGGGGAGCATATAGGGTTCCCGGGGCATTAGAATCCATTTTAGCATTAAACGGTATAACGGCTGAGATAATAGCTGATGGTAGACACGTTCACCCGATTCTCATACGTTTAGCTGTGAAAGCTAAGGGTTTTAGAAGGCTGTGTCTTGTGACTGATGCTATGAGGGCGGCGGGTATGCCTGACGGTGTTTACAAGCTCGGCTCAAACATATACGGTTCCAATGCTATAGTTAAAGATGGTATATCCTACACGGCTGATATGCGCTTCTTCGCCAGTACAACTATATCTATGATTGACACCGTTAGACTTATGAGGAGCATAGGCTATCCTATGAGGGCAGTTCTACTCATGGCTAGCACTATACCAGCCAAACTCTTAGGTATTTCAAGTAGAAAGGGCTTCCTAGCACCCGGATTCGACGGAGACTTAGTAGTTTTAGATAAAGAGTTTAAAGTACTGTTGGTCACCGTTAGAGGGCGGGTTGTCTACGCGGAGAATAGGGATTTTATCGGTTTAACGTAGGATCGCTTTAGCTACTTTCTCAACGCCTTCTATTATCGTAGCTTCATCTTCATCTGTAAGTAGGGGGCTTACATCTATGTTGACGGCTCTACCTAGAATCTTCAAAGTCTTAGGGCACATCTCCCGACTATACTCTACTGTTTTCCCGTAGATTGGACACGTATAGGGGCAGCCTTTAGAGGCGAATGAGACCTTATTTAACACAGCATCCCAGTGGTAGTATACGTGAAGGTCCCTCCTACCGGGGTTGAAGAAGTGCCAAGCATTTATGTTCTCAGCGTTTAAAGCTCTAGCGAAAAGCTCGGCTTTCTCGAAGCTTTCAAGGAAAACTACAACCGCTACTGCTACGTCGCCTTCAGGATCTATAGGCTTATGAACATCTATCCCATCGAGTTCAGATATAGCTTTAACAATGTTGGCCTTACGCTTCCTCATCCTAGTGATTATACTGTCTATTTTACATAGCTGCGCCAACAGTATTGCTGCTGAAACCTCGTTGAGTCTGAAGTTGAGCCCTGGGCTGGGTTCACCTTTAAACCTTGAGTAGAAGGGGGCGTCGTGGAAAACGGCTGCTTTAACGTATACATCTTCGTCGTTCGTAGTAACAGCACCCCCCTCGCCAGCCGTTATAACCTTGTTAAGTTGAAAACTGAAGGCTGCTGCATCGCCAATAGATCCGAGTTTCCTATCTTTATAAGAGCCGCCGCACGCTTGAGCTACATCTTCAACCACTCTCACGCCATGTTCTACGGCTATTTTCCTTATACGATCCATATCGCATTGGAAACCTCTCATATGCACCGCTATTACGGCTTTAGTCTTATCTGATATTTTCCTCTCAAAGTCTTCTGGGTCTAAGGATAGTGTTTCATCGATCTCAGCTATTATGGGTATCCCCCTCAAGAATAACACGGCCATAGCATCCATTATCCAAGAGAAGCCGGGTATTACTACTTCATCCCCCGGGCCTACGTCTACAGCGGCCAGGGCTGTACATAGGGCTCCGGTGCCTGAGCTTACAGCCAACGCATGTTTAACACCCACGTATTCTGCGAAGGCTTTTTCAAACTTCTCAGTTTTACCTAGGAATCTAGGCCCATAGTATCTAAACAGGGATTGTGCTTTTAAAACCTCTAAAACCTCATTCACTTCCTCATCATCTATAAACGTCGCCCCGGGGAACATCGGGGGGAGAGGTTTATCGCGTACAGGTCTGCCTCCGTAGAGGGCTAAATCCTCCCTACCCATAGATACCACATACTCTACTGTCTTTAACCATCTATTTAAAAGCTCAGCTCGTTTGAAAACGGTTTAACGTCTAAATCTCCGATCTATTATCTCTGAAACCCTCTTTACTCTGTTTTCATCTGCCGGTGGTGGTAACTCGTCAGATATGCCTAATACCAAGTTTTCCGGAAACATGGATATTATCTTCTCAACGAACTTATCGAATTTCTCTAGACTTACTGCCTCCGGGATGAAGAATATGAACGGTATTCCATCAAGTAGAACCATTTCGTCCCCAAGCGTGCTTTTAATGTCTTCAAGCGTCATATCTCCCACGGGTTCAACTGTTAAAGCTTCTACGCCGTCTAACCCGGTTTCCCTTAGAAGCGGCAGTATGGGTTTAGCCCACCCGTCTACGTGGATGTGGACGTATTTACCGTACTTATGTAGGTAGTCGCTCCTCTCCCTGTAGTAGGGTACGCAGTATTCCTCGAACAATTTAGGCGAAGTTATACGGCAGTCTATATTCTCACCTAAGTTGAATATTTCAACTGGAGATGGGGCTAGAGCTTCGTAAAACCTATCGTTTGAAGCTTTAATATCATCCATCAAATCCTCGACCTCACGCTTATACCTGAATAGGAATCGTACAGTTCTCTCAACACCCATATAGTTTATGAATAACGCTTGCAGAGGGGAGCGGGGGAAGAACAACCATAATACGCCGCGGTCTCCAAGCCTAAGCTTCATCTTCCCGTAGACTTCCCCATCGAATTCCACTCTAATGTTTTCAAGGAGGTAGCGTAGGGTTTTAAAGTCCTCCAGGCTTTTAACCGGGTATTCGACGAGTCTAGAGGATAGCCCGAATTCTCCAAGCATGGAGACCTCTCTCAACACGCCTCTAGGCGTTTTAATCTCGGTGGTCACTAGGTTACCGCTACGGCTCGTCTTAAATTCTACGTCTCCCTCATACCAGACTTTTACAAAGCTTTCTACGAAGTAGCCTGAGTAGCACCTCCAACTTGCACCCCATTCCTCACAGATTTCCGCTATGTCTTTACCTGTGTACTTAGCTGGAAGAGAACCTTTAGCCTTATTGTACACGTACCAGAACTCCGGTCTAATATTCCAAGGTATTTTATCCCTAGGCTTTTTCTCGAAAACCGCCAGTATTCTCTCACGCGGATTCACCGTTTAACACCATCCGTAGAATACGCCTACGTATGCTGATAAAGTTAACCGTTCTCACAATGGTTCTAATGCGACAGCCCTTATTGGAAAGGCATCTAGTCCAACAATATTGACTGGCAAACCTACGAATAGGAATCTACGCTTCTTAAGACTATTCAAATTACACAGTCTCTCTATGATCGGAATGTTGTTCGACAGTAGATAGTCGTGAGTCGCCATCAGTTCGAGTGAACCAGTATTCCCAGGGGCTTCAACTTGAACAGAGTCGTCTACACCGACCATTTTAACCTTCTTCTCAGCAAGCCATTTAGCGGCTTCCGGTGAAATATACGGGCTTTCCTCTCCTTTAAAACGACTATTACCTATGAGCACTACGTCTCCTTCGCTTACACAAGCTTTCTTAAAGTCTTCAACTGTTACAGGTTCACGGGCAGATTTGTGAGATAGGTCTATAAAGACCGCTTCACCTATGAAGGTTTCAACAGAGATTCCGGAGACATCCGCACCGTTAACTCCGTATCTGGCGTTTACGTAGTGGGAGGGGCATTCAACGTGCGTACCTATATGGCTCATCGTATCTATATCATGCATATACTCTCCAGCTACGTAGGTAAACCTTCTAATCTCAAGCCTGCGCTCCTCCCTGCCAGGGTGTAGTTTAAGGCTTAAATCTACAACTCTACACTCTACGTTGAACACTCTCATACCGATTATAATATTCACTTAGACGTATTTACCTTTTAAAGAAGGGGGAGAAAGCATAGTACAGTAAACCTCAGGAGGTTGAAACGTTTGAGGATTGTAGTCGTAGGACACGTTTCAATGGACAAGGTTATGACAGTTAAAGGTGAGAATCGTCAGCCTGGGGGGGCAGCCCTCTACACGGCTATAGCGGCTAAAACCCTCGTTAGAGACGTAGATTTGGTGACGTGTATAGGTAAAGACTACGCGTACATGGATATTCTACGCGATTTCAACCCTAGAGGTATAAGTGTTTCATCCAGACCTTCGACGAGTTTTACGATAAAATATGATGAGGATTGGAAGGCGGACTACTTAGATGTTAAGATAGGGGCTGGAATGTACATAAAACATTCTCAAATACCGATCAGTTGGCTTGGAAATGAAACTGTTCTCCACTTAGCACCAATGCCTCCTCAAAAAGTCCTCAGAATAATAGATTTCATTAGAAGCGTAAGTCCGAAGACGTTGATATCCGTCAACACATGGATCGGATACATACGTAAAGGTGCTTTAAGCGTTTTAAGGGAGATCGCTAGGAAGGCGGATTTCTTCGTATTGAATGAAGCTGAAATACGTGCTTTAACAGGTTTAAAAAGCCTACCTAGAGCCGTAGCGAAACTCGAAGCGAAAACCCTTATAACGACGTTGGGTGAACTTGGAGCCATAGCTAAGAGGAACGGCGATATGACACTCATACCCGCGTTGACAAGACTGCCTGGTGAAACAGTAGACGTAACCGGTGCCGGAGACGTATGGTGCGGAGGATTCATAGCGGGATACATGCTCAGCGGAGATTTAAATAAAGCCGTCGTTTCAGGCTCCATACTTGCAGGCCTTAAATGTCGAGATTGGTATTTTAAAGCTCTTTCAAAGCTTAGGTTCAATAGCGTTGAAAGCCTTATAAAGTATATAATAGGTCTACGAGGAGATACGAAGCAACGTAAGATTACGAGCTATACGTAACTTCAATATGCGATTCGACTTTACCTAGAACACATTTATAGGTTAACTTACACTTAGAAGAATTGTACGGCGAAGTATATGGATTCTGCTAAAAGAGTGGATGTTGCAATAGTTGGATGTGGACCCGCTGGAATACAGGCTGCAATAACGGCGGCTAAGCGTGGGATGAGAGTCCTTCTACTTGGTAGACCCGAGGGAAGCTCTTTAAAGTATGCCCATATCGACGATTACTTCGGTGTATTGGGCCCTGTTGAAGGCGTTAAACTTCTCGAGATCGGTTTAAAGCAGGCTGAGTCTAAAAACGTGGAGATACTTAAGGAAGACGTTGTAGAGTTAAGTAGAGACGGGCTTGCGTTTAAGTTGAAGACGGAGAGTGGAATTGAAGTTGTAACTGATGCCGTAATACTGGCTATGGGTGCTAGGAGGAATAAGCTAAACGTTAAAGGTGAAGGCAAGCTTGTGGGAAGAGGGGTAAGCTATTGCGCAGAATGCGACTGCTCCTTCTTCAGAGGGTTGAATGTAGCCGTGGTTGGGGATGGAAGTGCTGCCGCCTACGCAGCACTACTTATGGCAAATTACGCCTCTAAGGTTTTCCTCATAGCGAGGAGTGTAGAATTCTCCAGTAAACTACTTGAAGAAATCGGAAGTAGAGGTGTGATCGTGATTGAAGGTAGGAGAGTTGTTGAAATACTGGGTGAGCGTAGGGTAGAGGGTGTTCTGCTAGACGATGGGAGTAGAGTGGATGTTCAAGGGGTATTCGTAGAGCTCGGTTCAAGAGGCGTTTTAGAGCTTGTGTCTAACGTGGGTTTACTTCCAAATGCATCAGGCTATTTGAATGTTGATAAGAGTCAGGCGACAGAGATAGAGGGCATTTTCGCGTGCGGAGATTTGTGCGGACCACCTTTAAGCCTCGCTAAATCTGTAGGTGAAGGTTATGTTGCAGCGGTCTCAGCATTCGAATATGTGAAGTCTAAGAGGGGTGTGAAGTAAGTGATTATGGTTGTTAAAGCAGATGGTGTTGGTGAGCCGTTTAACAGGGAGAAGGTTCTCAAAACCTGCTTCAAGCTATGCGGTTCTATAGAACTTGCTGAGAAAGTCTCCAAGAGAGTTGAAGAGCAAGTTTATGATGGCATATCTACGCGTGAAATACTGAGTGCTATTTTCAGAATAATGGCTGAGTATAAGCCGGCTATGGCGCATAGGATTGATCTTAGGACGAGTTTGAGCCTATTGAGGTCTAAACCGGACTTTGAAAACTTCATTTCTCAAATTTTCAGAAACCTCGGTTATAGGGTTGAACGCAACATTATTGCTCAAGGGTCCTGCATAGAGCATGAGGTAGATATACTAGCCTCTAGAAATGGAGAGCTGATATATGTTGAAGTTAAGCATCATATGAACCCGCACATATATGTTAAATTGGACGTTGTTGAAAAAGTTTGGGCTACAATGTTGGATATTAGAGAAGGGTATGAAAACGGGTTGAATACCTTGAATATTTCAAGGCCTTTAGTAGCGACGAATACTAAATTTACAAACCGCGCCTACAAGTACGCCAAGTGTAGGGGTGTAGATCTACTCGGTTGGGGCGTCGCAGACGGCATGGATCTTGAGAAGCTTATAGTAGAATTTAAACTCTACCCGGTTACTATTCTGAAGGGTTTCGACTTAAACGTCCTATATAGGGTTATTGATGCAGGCTATGTGACCGTTAAACAATTGGCTGATTCAACCGCTTCCAAGCTTTTAGAGACTGGTTTACCTGAGAGTAGTGTAAACTTACTGGTTGAAAGAGCTAGAGAGGTGCTTCAAATTCTCCCTTAAGTTTAGAGCCTCTACACCTTCAGCTACATTCGCTATGTAGTTTGGGTCTTTTACAGTGAGCTCAGCTATACCGACTGCATTGGCTTTTAACCAACCTGATGAATTCTACATCTGACGTTCTTCAGGATATTTGATTGGACTAGTAGACGGAGCGGGTCTGGATCATTTAAAGTTAACAATGGCTGAACCATAAGAAGCATAGTGGTTTCTCGTTTAGAACCCATAAGAGGAGAAGATTTCTACTAGATCTAAATCCTCCCATTACACTTCTAATCTTCTTTCGAGGGGATGTAGTAGTACTCCCTTATAGATTTCTGATACCTATCTAGTCTAGATCCGTATTTGTTAACCCTCGGCCTACCGGTGTCCGGGTCTCTTCTGAAGGTCACCTCAAGTTCTGATAGAAACCTGTTCATCCCTTCCCTTAGAGGCATGGGCGTTGATGCAACACCTTCTACGCCAGGTTTACCCGTAAAAACCATGAGTTTGTCTGCTACGAAGTCTGCCACCGATAAATCGTGTTCAACTATGAACGCGACCTTCCTAAAGTTTTCCACAATCCTCCTTATCACCCTGGTGATTATGAACCGCTCTTCAACGTCTAAGTAGGCGCTCGGCTCGTCTAAAAGATAGAGGTCTGCATCCCTAGATAGGCATAGGGCTACGGCGACCTTTTGGAGCTCACCACCACTTATGTTTGACACATCCCTATCGAACAGTTTGTAAATCCCCATGGGCTGGAGAAGCTCCTCGTCTAGAAAGCCTGATCCAAATCTATCCCCTAAGGCTCTCCTGAAAAGCTCTTCAACAGTACCGCTGTAGTTTTCAGCCGATAGATATTGGGGTTTATAACTTACCTTTAGAGATTCTCGCGGAGGATCCCCTTCATCTGGTTTGAGTATGCCTGCGAGGATTTTAATAAACGTTGTCTTACCTATGCCATTTGGTCCAAGTATCCCTACAACCTCTCCAAAACGTACCTCACCAGGTTCGACTTTTAAAGCGAATCCTCCGAGTCTTTTGGCGAGACCACTCCACTTAATCATGATAGGCATGTCTGAGGCGAATCTATCCATTGGGGGTTTAACGTGGAATCTTATCTCGCTCCCTCTGAACCTTATGTTTTCATCGGGTATATAGCCTTTAAGGAATATATTTATCCCATCCCTAACCGAGTGGGGGTGTGAGACGATACCGTAAACACCAGGCTCACCGTATATGACACAAACTTGATCTGAAAGGTAGTCTAAAACCGCTAAATCATGCTCGCTTGCGATCACAATTTTACCGGACTCACATAGCCTCCTTATGAGCCTAGCTACGGAAAGCCTCTGC
>CALKCG010000201.1 GCA_938082915.1 uncultured archaeon
TGTAGGCGGCTCATGGGTTGAATTCGACGCTAACATGCCTTCAGGTGAATCACTGGCAAGGCAGTTCCTCTACGGGCAGAGGTATTTTAAGGAGAGGTTTGGATTCTACGTTGAAGTCGGCTGGCTGCCTGATAGCTTTGGGTTTTCCTGGACTCTTCCTCAGATAATGGCGAAATCCGGTATAAAGTATTTTCTAACTCAGAAAATGTCTTGGAATGACATGGTTTACTATCCGTTTAACGTATTCTTCTGGGAGTCGCCGGATGGAACGAGAATACTTTCACATCAAACCCTGGGGAGCTACAGTGAAGAAATCAGAGATGAGAATATCGGACGGTTCAACCGTCAAACTGCGATGCTTAGGTATTTCCATGGCATTGAAGACCTACTGATACTGTATGGTGTTGGAGATCACGGTGGAGGACCTAGGAGGAGTGATTTAGAAACATTATCTAAGTGGGTTGAAAGTACGAGTTTACCGGCTAAAGTATGTAGTGCTAGGGCTATCGACTACTTTAGAACGATTGAACAGTACATAGGTAAGGCTAATATTCCAGTTGTCTCAGACGAATTGTACCTTCAATACCATAGGGGAGTTTACACTACGCAGTCTAAGTTTAAACAGATCAATAGAAGGTCTGAGGTTTTAATCGATGAAGTTGAAAAGTTCTCCCTAATAGCGAGCTTCGTTGGTGGAGAATACCCGAAAGACGAATTGCGAGGGTTTTGGAAGAAGATAATGTTGCATCAATTTCACGATACTATATCCGGCTCCGGCATACGGGAGATATATGATGATTGTGAAAGAGATTTTAAAGAGCTCCTGGAATTCTCATCGAAGGCTCTCAATAGAGCTTTGAGAACCATAGCCTCTAAGGTGGATACCCAAGTGGAAGGCTATCCCCTAATCATATTCAACCCACTGTCTTGGAGTAGGAGAGACGCAGTAGAAGTCGAGTTAACAGACGTTGAAAAGCCCTTTGAAATCTTAGATTCAACTGATAAAAGTATTCCTCTCCAACTGACTGATGATGGAAAAAGGGTGCTTTTCATCGCTGAGGCGCCGTCGCTGGGCTATACGGTTTATAGGTTTAAGCCTACGACTTCTTGGAAAACCTATCAAACGGACGTTAAAGTGTCTGAACTAGATGGTAAAATAGTCCTTGAAAATTCTAAAGTCAAATTATCTATTGGTAAGAAGACCGGCGTAGTAGAAGAGCTTTACGATAAAGAACTTGAGTTAAACCTCATAGGTAGTGGAGGAATTAGAATTCAAGTATTTGAAGACTATCCGTATCCAGGTAGGAAGACCTTATTCTATGATTTTGACGCAGCTATTTTCGACGCTTGGGAAATCTACATATACACTCAACCCGGTGGCGTAAAGTACGTCGATCTTAGAGAAGCTGAAGAAGTCAGGGTCTTAGAGAGGGGTCCTGTAAGAGCAACTGTGCTGGTTAAGTACAGGTTTAAACAGGATGGTAGGGAGGACTCGACCTTTAACGTCTATATTAGATTGTACTCTGATCTACCGTCGATCCGCATGGACTTTGAAGTCGACTGGCATGCAGCTCATAGAATGGCTAAATTGACCGTGCCGTTTAACTTCCATAGCGATTATACGACTTGTGAAATACCGTATGGGTATATCAAGCGTAGGAATCCCTTATCTCCAGATGCAACACTCTATGAGAGGGCTAAGTATGAAGTCCCATGCCAGAAGTGGGTAGACTATACTTCTGAGGGTGGAAAGTTTGGTTTATCTATACTGAACGATTCTAAATACGGCTACGACCAAGCCGGCGACTCCGTTAGAATGTCTCTACTTAGAAGCCCGAGGTATCCTCCCAGATGGGGTGGGTCTGAAGAAGCCTTCCTAAAGGAAGATGATATAGCGGATCAGGGCTTACATAGATTCAGCTTTGCAGTATACCCGCACGTAGGAGATTGGAGGAAAGCTCAAACGGTGAGAAAAGCATACGAATTCAACTATCCATTGACCGCCATATTTGAAGATAATCATGCTGGAAGCCTACCTAGAAGCTTCTCATTCCTCGAAGTCAAACCAGAAAACGTAATATTAACAGCCCTTAAAAAAGCGGAAGACTGTGAAGACGCGGTGATACTCAGGTTTTACGAGACGCATGGAGTCGATGTAGATGCTGAAGTATCAACTCCCTATGAGCCGAGAGAAGTCTATGAAGTGGATATACTTGAAAGGGAGATACGTAAAATTGAAAGCTTATGCAAGATACCAGTTTCACACAACGAAATAAAAACGTTGAAACTCAAGTTTTAAAACCATAGGTAAGCTTCCGATGAATTTATATGCTCAGAACCTATGTTTTCTAGGCGTGGTTCTAAATGTATTATAAGGAAGACTGGGAGAGGACGAAAGAATATTTTAAAGCTTGGTGGGATAGAGAATTGAATGAGCCCATTGTACAGGTTTTTGCGCCGAAGGAAGGGCCTGAGATTGCAAATTGGGATATCTGGGGCTTCGTAAAAAACTGGAGGAAGCCTAGCATCGTTATTAAAGAGTTTGAGGAGTACTGTCAGAGAACTTTTTTCGGAGGCGGAGCCTACCCCAATCTTTGGATAAATCTCGGACCATGCGTTATAGCATCGTACATGGGAGGGATACCTGAGTTTAAAGCTGGAACGGTATGGTATAAGGAGATGCTATTAGAAGATGTTGAGAGGCTAGATTTCAATTCTGAAAGCGAGTGGTGGATGTACACGAAGGAAATAGCAGCCGAAGCTTGTAAAATCGGCAGAGGAAAGTTTATTGTGGGTCTCCCAGACCTGGGTGCTGTAACAGATATATTGGCCTCATTAAGAGGGAGTGGAAATCTCATACTAGACTTTTATAGGAACCCCGGTAAAGTTAGGAGGCTAAGTAGTAAAATTCTAGATATATGGTTCGAGGTTTATGGAGAAATCTGTGAAATTATTGAGGAATACGGTCAAGAGGGGATTTCAACCTGGATGGGCCTCTGGTGTCATAGGCGATACTACCCGATACATGCAGATTTTGCATATATGCTATCTCCCTCAAAATTTGAGGAATTAGTCTTACCATACTTAAAGGAATACTGTGTAAGGTTAGACTATGCAATCTACCACTTGGATGGCGTCGGGCAGATACCGCATATCGACCTTTTGCTTAAATTGGATGATTTGACGGGGATTCAATGGGTGCCTGGTGCAGGACAACCCGATACAGGCGACCCTAAATGGCTTCCACTGTATAGGAAAATACAAGAGAGCGGCAAGAACTTGCAATTACCAGGTGTACCGTCGAGTAAAGTGGGCTTCATTTTGAGAAATCTGAAGCGAAAAGGGCTCATCATAACAACCCAATGTAAATCCGAAGAAGAGGCAAGACTACTATTGAGAGGGACCTATTTAATAAGCTGAAGGACTATTACGATAGTTAACTGTAGTCTATTGTCCGTAGTGGGATGAAAATACAAAGAAAAACCATACTGATGGTTATTCGATGGAGTACGTCAAATCCTATGCTCTAAGAGGGTATCTCCCATATTTTCTTACACTTTCTACGAACGTTCTGACGTTTCCTACTGGTGTACCTGGGGCTATTGGGCTTCCATTTGAAGCGACAAATCCTCCACCAGTAGCTGCTAGAAGCTGCTTTTTCACTTCTTTAACGATGGAGTCTTCGTCGCTCTTCCAAAGTACATTAACTGTATCTAGGTTTCCAAATACGCACACTCTACCATCTAAAGCCTCTTTAACTTTCACAATATCTATGGAGAAGTTTTTCCGGCTTTCTTCCACCATTAAGCCATCCGCCCCCAGATCTCGTATGTATTTAAGCAGAGGTATAACGTTTCCACAGAAGTAGAGTATTGGAATCATCCCTAATCTACGTACTTCGTCGAAATACATTTTCTCCGGCTCAAAGAAAAATTCTTCATAGAGCCTCGGAGGGATTATGTCAGCACCTATCCTATCTTCAGATATGATCCATGCATGACATCCCACACTAGCGTATGCTTCAGCAATCTCTAGATGGGCTTCATAGGCTTTCCGAATTAAGTACTTCATAATGTTGGGTCTCCTATACAGCATTATCAGTCCTTGGGTAAAACCAGGTGCGTATATTATACCACTGGGACCGCCTACGTTGACTGCTATCAGTACGTCATTACCATACCTTTTAACAATCGCCTCTACATGGTCTGTATATCCTCTTTTAATCAAGTCTTCGCACTTTGCAAAAGACCTCTCTATGAGAACATCGGCATCACCTTTTGTCTCCAGAACTATTTTCTCTTTTTTTACCGTTGAATCTTTTCCAACGGGTTCCAACCCTTGATTAGCTTTAATCCTATATCGTTCGCCAGTTGATTTATGGACTAAGAAGAATTCTCCATTTACTTCCTCAATTCTATAATCTCGCCCACTCCTCGGAACACCCTCATCTAAATGAAACCAGTCCGGCTTAAAGCTCTCGTAAAAATGCATATCGATTTGCGCCAGCTGACGCCCGTCAAGCGCATACCAAGCCCAACGAGGGTCTCTACCGTAGAATTCAAACTTGTACACTCCCCACCAATGAGGGGCTACTGGAACGACGTCAGGCTCTTCACAGCTTAATGCTGCTAACATACGTTCTTTAGGCTTCATAAACAACCATCCTTCTGCACATTACGTAATTCAGCAATCATAAGTTTTGTTGTTTCAAATCCATATGTTTGTGCGAAGTTTAAGATAAAAATGGGGGTTGTTAGAATGGTACGAAGAACCTTACCACTCCGACTACTACTCCGATCATGGTAACAAATGCCACTCCTCCTATGAAGCCTCCGACTCCAGGCACTATGTAGTTTTCGTAGAGAGGGCTTCCACCGATTTTTAAAACTATAGTCTTAATTATCCAAGCCGCTAGAAATACGCTCCAGATTTCCTGCCACATGCCCGACCACGAAGCCGCTATTATGAAGCCTATAGGCTCAAATGGGAACCATATGAATCTAGCTCTTAGAACCGATAAAGTCATCGTCCAGAGAAAGCCTACGGCTATGTAAGTAGCATACGTCTGAAGTGATGGTCGAGTGGCTTGAGAGGCTGGACTGGTTTCACAGAAGTAATCTACTCCAGGACTACAAGATCCCCAACCCATGATAACCCTACTACCGTATAAGTTTGCCGTCCATACAGATGTCGCAAAGAAAACTGGTACGGCAACGATCATGCATACTGCGGTTAGGAGGAAGACCCTCCTATTGCTGAGCTTAGTTAAACCAGCCATTTTAAGGACACTTGCCGTTTCAAAGAAGCCATTTCCAAAACCGTATGTAGGTAAACATACTCCTATTTGAAGCCAGAAATGACTCATAACATAGTCTAAGGTAGCTGGAGCAGTCGAAGGATCTGGCCACAATATTCTTAAAAATCCTGCAGCCCACATTAATCTTTCAGAGTCTCCGAATCCAACAGTACCCCATACGATTGTCAGTGCAAACCAAGTAATGAAGCAACCTACGAGTAGAATTATGAAGGCAGACAGAAGATTTATTCCAAAAAGCGTCAGGGTTACAATGCTGACTATAGCTGAGGCTACAAGCATTATATACATAGATCTATAGCTCATGGCTTCATTTTTCTCAACACTTGGATTGCTGTGAAAAGCGAGCTTAAGCGTTTCAACCACGTAACTTCGACGTTGGAAGAGATACATTACGGTTAAAGCTAGGTAGCCGCCAGCCATGCTTATGATAGGCCAATAGAACGGTGCGGTGGTTGCAACACCATCGGGACAGCATAGTTTAGCAGAACCGCTTAAGCTAAGTGCACCTGTGTAGAAGCCCATGTAGTATGCGGCTTGCTGTAGAATTATTATGATTAAAGTCCAAAAACAGACGTTGAATGAAACATTTACAGGGGCAAGTAGGAATATTGCGACCAGTACGGGATTTTTAGAGTAGCCTGAGTACCAAACTAATGTTGATCCCAATATATCGCCCTCTGCTGCACGTACCACTGCTGAAGGACATCCACCTACTGCACGCCAACCGTATATGTCGGGGAACCAAGGGAATGTCCTGGCCATAAATACAGGTACCATGAAGAGGAAGGCCAATACGAGCCCAATGAGAAATGGCGTCTTACGTTTACCGTAATCCCCTCTTCTGCCTTCAACGAACGTCAGAACTTCATGAGCTGGTATGATTACTGGAAAGGGCATCTTATCTATATCGATCCATGAACGTCTGAATATCAAAGTAATCGATGATGTGAAGAACCAGAAGCTTATGTATAAGAGGCTCATGACGAATACTACGGGTCCCCATTCAACCCAATTAGTTGCAACACCCCCTCTTACCATGGCACTAACTACTTCTACTGATGGCTGCCACCAGAGCCCTTCTAGAAGTCTAAGGGTATCGTAAAGCCTTATGCGTGTAAGCGTTATGCAGAAGTCTAGATAAGCGGCACCAAGTGTGTATGAGGATACTAGTCCAACTATATACAGGTATGCTAACGTTTGCAAAGACATTCTGCGTTTCTTGATAAATGGGTATGCGAGCCATAGGAGGATGAATGGGTATATAGGGATGAGCGATACACGTGTGGCACCAAGGTTAAAGAAGCACTGCCAGTTTCCACCCAATGGGAGTAGAAGTCTCCAAGTGGATATTGCAAGGAATGATAGTAAAGCCGCTAATGCCATAAGGGGAATCCATGGAATCTTCTCTTCTATAACCTCCTTCGTCATGTTCCACACTCAGCAGCTTATTTCCTCTGAAGCTATATATATATATATTTTACCGTGCGGGTTTTCCTATTTCCCCATTTTATTATGTCCTGTCCGCTTTGAACGTCTCCGGCGTACTTCTGCTGATGCCGTCCGATATGCAGACGTGCTTGAGCATCGCTATCAGCTTTTCAACACTTGGGTTCTATTTCTACCAAGTGGGTACCTCTTTGATAGTTTTACCGAAGAGTGATGGCGCCATACACGTCGGAGAGCGAGTCGCGGAGAAAGTCAGCGTCTCAGACCGCAAACTCTACATGATAGCGCAAGTATACGGGTATGAAAGGGAGATACCTGACGTAGTTGAACGGTTAAACAGGGGAGATAAATAGCTACAAGACATCCCGTAACGATCCAGTCGGCAACCCACTCTGGCGCATCGACTACTTGAGGATCATGTAGCGGATAAGGAGCTACCATGCCCATGTACCACGTATTCCATCCAACGAAGATGTTGTACATCGAAGTGTACGGATGAATGTTATACCAGCATCCGAATCTCAAGTACATGTCATAATCGTGGTCGAACCATAGAGATTTAGTATATGGATCCCATGTCGTTCCAACAAGGTTTATCTTTATCCCTATCCTAGCCATCTGAGCGACAAATGCGTCAGCCAGCGTAGCCCACCACATTGGGATGTATAGACAGGAGAACTCCAGCCTTGTACCGTTTGGCGTTACCCATATTCCATCTTTATCCTTCGTGAAGCCCAAACCCCTGAATATCTCCTCAGCCTTCTTGAGGTCTGCCCCCTTCGCCGTAGCATAATCGTTCAAGCTGTCGACGAATTCCTTTCCAAATAGTGCATATGCCGTACCGAGGGGGTAAACTAAGCCTTTTCTGCCTTTAACCCCGTCTAAAAGCCCTTCTCCAAGGGCGTCGCATGTCTAGAAAAACTTAAAACGTGAAACATATATATTCGTTCTCTGAATGTGAACAGCTATGGGTCATACCCTGGCCAAAGTCAGAATTTACAATGCCCACGATCTGTCTAGACTCTTGGACTTAGAATTGCTTGTTGATACAGGTAGTACCTACAGTTGGATAAGACGTGAAAGGCTGGAAGGTCTGGGTATAAAACCGATGACAAAGTGGAAGTTTAGAACAATAGAGGGCAGGTTGATTAAACGAGATATGGGCGAGGCGGTAATCGAGTGCTTAGGTGAGAAAGCCACGAGAATAGTCGTCTTCGCAGAGAAAAATGATGCCGAGGTCCTGGGCGTTGATGCCCTCGAAGGCTTAAGGCTAGAAGTCGACCCCGTAACTAAACAGCTAAGAAAAATTGAAGCACTACTGGCGCTATAAGGTTCCCATACCATAGCTACCTAGAGAACTTCAAGTATCTTATTTCACTATTAAAGAGGCTTTGCGGATGGATGTGCTAGTTAACTCCAATGATTAAAAGATCGACTTCATCGTCGCATGCGCATCTTAGACTAAACCGTTCGTTGAGATAACTCAGAAAGGACATAATATCACTTCGCGAAAGAATTCACAGCATAGCAGAATACGTTCATCCAAACGGATTTTTAACCAGGTAGCTTCAACTCTAAAAGATTAAACCCCATTACTTCAAGAAGTGGTTAGCTTTTAATATGTTGTCAAAACGATTGTATCTTAGGTCTATGAATTCACAAGAGCGTATAACTGCCACTTTAAACTTTGAGAAGCCTGATAGAGTTGGCTTCTTAGACTTCATATGGCCTGAGACCTAGAAGCGCTGGAGGGTTGAAGGGCTTCCGGCAGACTATGAGCAGTATGTGGACTTCGACATAGTCTTGGTTGACGTGAATCAGACGCCCAGGTTTGAGAGACGTGTTTTAGAGGAGGCGGAGAGGTGGATGATATACGTGGATGAGATGGGGACCAAGTGGAGGGCGGCTAAGTTCGAGGCTTCAGGTCCACTCCTGCCTATAGAGGGTTGCGTCAAGGGGAGGGATGACTTTGAAGCAGTTAAAGCCAGGTTGGATCCCGAGGATCCTTCAAGATACGCCGAGGGCTTTGAAAAGGTTGTAGAGCTCCATCATAGGAAGGGTAAGTTTGTAGCATTAGCTATATGGGAGCCCTTCGACTACTGCTGGAGGCTTAGAGGCTTTATACAGCTTCTAACGGACATGGTAAGGGACCCGGGGTTCGTAAGGGATATGTTTAACTTTGTAGCAGACTTCCAGGTTAAGCTTGCGTCGAGAGCCGTCGACGCTGGGATAGACGGGGTTTGGCTTTGGGATGACATATGCTATAAGAACGGACCGTTTTTCTCACCTAAACTGTACGGGGAGCTTCTCCTACCCGCCCATAGAAGAATGACGGGCTTCTTTGAGAAGAGGGGATTACCATGCATATACCATACGGACGGAAACGTTATGGGCGTAATAGATCTACTTGTTAAAGCCGGTATTAGAGCCATGCATCCCTTAGAGTGTAAAGCTGGAAACAGCATAGCAGATTTGAAGGAGAAATACTATAACCGCCTCGTTTTAATTGGCAATATTGACGTAAGAGCCTTATCATCAGACGCTGAAACAGTGAAGGAAGAAGTCGTATCGAAGTTGAGCATAGCCCTACCTGGGGGGGAGGATACATAGCAAGCTCAGACCACTCAATACCCCCAAACGTAAGCTTCCAAAACTTCAAACTATTCGTCAAACTCATCAGAAAATACGGCGTCTACAATCCCGACAACATATGATTCAATTAGCTTTGTGGCTTAAGCATAACAACTCAAATCCAGATCTTTCTCTCCACTACCTATCCGGGAGGTGTTCTTCGCTTCAATAACCATCCAACCTAATACTGGCATGTACAACTGCTCTGTAGACGACGAGAGTGAATATAGGCTAGGCGTAGGTCTTGGCACTTATTAAGGCAAGGTTAACGGCGGGGATTTCACGTTGAGCTAGACCTGCAACACCCATCTAGGTCCCAGCCGTACCTTTCCATAAGCCTAGAGGTTATAACTCTCTCCTTAAAAGAATTAGAACAGATGTAAAATAGGCTAAATAGATACATAAGCGTATAACATAATAGGATGGAAAAATGGAAAGCCTCACACAGTAATATATATATATATAACTTCAAAGGAAAATAGACTACTGAGTGTGGAAGATGGCGGGTAAGTATGTAAGAATAACCGATAGATGTTTGGTCATTATAGCAGTAGCATCGCTTATTTTTGGTTTTATAGGATCCGTTTGGACGAATATGCAACCTAATTACACAATGGCTGTGCTATATAATCTCTCGCTTTCAGCATGTGCCCTCGTACTTTCCGTTCTTCCAATTAATGCTGTGACCTTAACATCAATCTTTGGAAGACTGAGGTTTCTCAGAAACAAGTTAAATCCAATCATATTAACTTACATATACTCTTTCGCCATTACCGCCATGTTTTTTAATAATCAACTTAACCCGCACTTTTTCATGATAAGTGCTCTTTCAGAGAGATACATTGGCGACCCTCTTGGAAATTACATTCCTTTCTATATGGCTCCATCAGCGGAAGTCTGCAGCATGGTTTTGCGAGGGGGTATTCCTGTTCCATGGAGTGAATGGATTGTACCGATTCTATGGTGCTGGTTTTTGACTATTCTCCACGCATTATTCTTAGTATCAGTTTCCCTAATCTTTCGCAGGGAGTGGATAGATATAGAAAAGGTTCCTTTCCCACAAACCATGGCAGTATATGGTATTATAGAGACGTTTACCGAAATCAGAGCTTTAAGCTCTAATATCCGTACTAAGCTCTTATTAATAGGTTTCATAATGGGCTTAGCTGTCCAGATTCCTATATTTATGACATTAACTTTTCCATGGTTTCCAGATATTTTCGGCTGGAGAACTAACACTTGTGCACATGGTGGAACCTATGTTACTCCAGGATCACCAATATCAGTAGTAGCTGGATTAACAGCATATGGGAAATATCCCCCGCATGCTGCTATAGCGTACTTAGCACCCGTAGATACTCTTCGTAGCTTTATACTTTGGTATCTCTTACTTATAATCATAGGGACGCAAATCGCCTGGTATCTTGGATACTATACTGGTATAATAGACGCTGGTGGGTGTGGAAGGGCATGGTGCGGGTCACCAATTGGACTTATGGTAAGTCCCCCCTTCAAATGGAATGCCACATCTCACATAGGAGGACTAGTGGGTTTAACCATATTTCTGCTAATAGGCAGTAGACGCTATATTTTGGAGACTTTAAAGATCGCCTTCAGTAAGTCTAAGCCCAGTAATTTTAAGGAAATCGAAGAGGACGAGCCAATGTCTTATAGAAGTATGTATTTGATGTTTATAGTTTCATTAATTGGTATTATTGTATTCTGGGTTGTTTCAGGTTTTAATCTACTAGAAGCCGTTTTAATGCCGATCACAGCATTCCTGATATTCTGGTCTACTACACGTATCTATGGGCTTATAGGATTTGCAGTAAGTCCAGGCCTCAGATACAGCGGCTTTCTATACCAAGCCTTAATCTGGCCTACACCACCTGAAAGGCGCACTGTGGAATTCTCCACACTAATGTGGGTTTCAAATGAATATGGATCGGACTGTCCTGAGCTTGGATGGGGTGGTAGCCTCTTCTCATCCTTTGCTGCATACAGAATGGCTAGTTTAACGGGAGTGCATAGTAGAGATGTTTTAAAAATCTCACTGATCACTATGATGTTGGTTCAGTTGGCTTCCATAGTAGGGATGCTATGGGTGATTTACACATTCGGGCTTGGAAGGTGTAGCGAGAGCTTCTGGGCTGGAAATTGGAACGGTATTCTAAATGAAATAGAAGGGGGGAATAGACCAGCATCTCCACCATGGGAGCCTTACGTCTTTTTAGGTATAGCGATTGTAGGTGTGACCTATTACCTGCGCTCTAGGTTCCTTTGGTTTCCATTAGACCCTGTCGGCTTTCTCCTGGCGACAACGATACATCCTCTTCTGGAGGGGATATGGCTTCCATACCTAATAGCTTATATAGCCAAGACTTTAACGCTTAAAATCGGCGGTAGTAAAGCCTATGAGGACTATGGAATACCTGCAGTTTCTGGCTTCCTGATGGGGACAACGATATCGATACTAATAGGTGGTAGTGTAGGGATCTATAGATTCTTCCATCCATTCTAGATGTTTCAGTGAGCGTAAAAACTTATTTTAATCTCCTCCCTTATTTGTTAGCATTATGATTGAATGCAAAGATGAGTACATGGTTAAGGAAGAGAACAGGGTTAAAATCTTCCCGTTTGGTACTCACTTCTACCGTGAGCCTTCAAGGACTTTGGAGGAACTTATATGCGATATGCGTATTGTCAAACGTCTAGGGTTCAACACGGTTAAGCTTCAAGAGTCCTGGTGCATAGATGAGAAGAGGGAGGGTGAAATAGGTCTAGGTAAAGTAGAGGCTTTAATCGAAGAGGCTGAAAAGCTTGGGCTCTATGTGTACTTCGGCGTGACTATGGAGCAGGCTCCAGCTTGGCTTTGGCGTAAATACCCAGACTGCCGTATGGTATATAGTACTGGGGATAGGCATGAAGACCCTACGCAGTATCTGCTTCCAGCAGACGGTAAGCCCGGCTTCTGCTGGGACCATCCCGGTGCCAGAGAAGCTGCTGTAAGGTTTATGTCTGAGGTTGCTAGGAGGATTGGACGTTACGACAACATAGTTGTCTGGAACGTTTGGCAGGAGATAGGCTTCTGGCCTATGCGTAACATACCCGGCAGCCTAGGCTTCTGCTACTGCCCGTATACGCTGGTTGAGTTTAGAAGATGGCTTATGGAGAAGTACGGAGATTTAAACGAGCTGAATAAGGCTTGGCGTACGGGCTACGGGGACTGGGATGAAGTAGAGCCTCCGCGTATATTCGCAGCAGTACCGTCTTGGATTGACTGGAGGTACTTCATGGACGACGTATACCTTTCTAAAGTGATACGTCTTAAAGCTGAAGCATTCAGAAGAAACGACCCAAAGCATAGGCCTGTCATGTGCCACGTAAGCTCGCCCATAGTAGGAAGCGGAAGTACTTGGCGCTACGCAGGTGAAGTCGAGGAATTTGGAAGCTCGTGCTATCCAGCATGGTCTCCATTCCACGCTTGGGATTGCTGTTATCCGCAGCTTGGAGAATCCATATCACATGAACTGGCGGTTGTTCAAGAGGTTGAAAACATAGCCATGACATACGACTACGTGAGAAGCAGTTTAAAGCCCAGTAGGGTTCTTTGGGCCGCTGAGTTTCAGGGAGGCCCAATCTCAACCTACCTACACTTAGGTAGAACACCATCGCCTGAAGACATTCGTAGGTGGGTTTTAACAGCACTATCCTCAGGCGTTCAGGCTTTATCCTTCTGGAATCATAGGGCTGAGATATTCTGGCTTGAAGCATACGGCTTCGGACTACTAGACTCTAAGGGAGAGTCGACGCCTAGGGCTGAGGAAGCGGGTAGGCTAGCTAAAGCCTTGAATAATCATGCTGAGCTATTTCATCTAGGCCGAATACCACGTCCTCAAGTCGCTATCTTAGTAAATGAAGATCTATGGCATTTCGCTCAAGCTACTGGAGACGCTTCAACACACTTATCATTCACAATACGCGGAATATATAAGATGCTGTGGG
>CALKCG010000202.1 GCA_938082915.1 uncultured archaeon
AACCCACGAAGGGCTACCCCACAGGGTTCTGAGCCCTGCGCCTTAGACCAGGCTTGGCTACCCCCGCATTTAGATTCATGCGTATTTTATACCGTTCTCGAATTTAAAGCTTTAAGGAGCTAGAGTTAACCTTGAGCTGGAGTTCTAATTTACCAGTCTGAAGCATTAATTTGTTAGAAATTCACATGTATAAATTTAAAATGGTGAGTAGACCTCTCTATAGCTTATCTTTCGATGAGTGTCTTTAATATCAGGCTTAAAAATAGTTTTTATATCAGAGGTCTTAGATTTAGAATTGGGGGCCGTCGGCTAGTTTGGTCTAGGCTACGTGGCTTGGGCCCACGTGATCGCCGGTTCAAATCCGGCCGGCCCCATTTGGAATTTTTAGCTTTTTCTAAGCTTTCTAATCGTTGATAGTGCTTCCAGTAGTGTGTTTAAAACATCTCCGGCCTTCTTTACGTCGTCTAAATCTTCAGCGAGCATTAGTTTTCTCTCTACCTCTAATATTTTAGAGATTAAGCTTTCTTCCATATCCGTTAATATTAGGGGTGTTTTAGCGGCGATGGCTTCTTGATCTTCTTTGACTAGAATAATCTTCCTACCGCAGTTGGGGCAGAACACGTCTTCACCAAGCTTGAAAAGAGGTAGTTTGCATATTGGACACGACTCGGAAAGCATTATGGCTCCCATCTTCATGTATTCCGCGGCTTTCTTCACATAATCGTCACTCATCGGGAACACCTTAGCAAACTTAAAATTATACCTTAATAAGACTATATTTACTGGAATTAATTTAACTTTAGTATCGATCTTCCATTTAACGGAAATGGGAGGGATGGCATTTGTCTTCTAGAAGTAAGAAGTCTTCTAAGAAAGTTGAAGAGTACACGGATAGGGTGAGTAAAGCTATTCAGATACTGCAGTTGATCACTTCAGACCCAACTACTCCTAGGAATGTTAGGAAAGCCGCTAAAGAAAGCATCGACCAGCTTCAATCCGACAAACTCTCGTTAGCGGCTAGGGCTTCAAACGTTATAGATACACTGGATGAGATAAGCCAAGACCCGAATATACCGGTTTACACTAGGACTAGAATCTGGCAGGCAATATCATTCTTAGAAGGTATTAGAGATTAAACTGGCAGGGTGTGCTATTGAAAGCCTATTTGAGGGGGATATACTCTACAGCGCTTACCAAGCTTCTACTAGATGAAGGTTTTGAAATATCGTATCCGAGCAGGCCGATCCTTAGTAGGTTTAAAATTGTAGGCCTAAACGTTAAACCAGACGTAACAATCGTTGAAACTTCAGATAAACAAGGCGTTTTAGTTAAAGGTTCATCTAAAACCGTCGAGAAAACTGTGAAGTTGATCGTAGAACGGTTGAAGTATGTAATCGTGAAAAAGTCTCTCGTGAATATCGGATCTGTTTACAGGGGACTTGTCGTAGGAAACGTAAACGGCGGTGCTTTAATAGACTTAGGTCCTTCTAGAGGACTGCTTCGAGATGCCGGGGGGTTGAAAACCGGAGATGAAGTCCTTGTTCAAGTGGTGCAGCCTAGTTGGAGAATCGGTGGATTGTTCCCTCTAAGGAGGTACATAACCGTAGATGGTTTTTACATGAGCCTAACTCAAAGCAATACCGTGACGTTTGACGATTCCCTGAGAAGGAGCCACCGTTTTGAGGAGCTTTCAAACCTGTCTTCCATACTCCATAGAGATGGTTTGGGAATACGGTGGAAAAATACAGCGGCTAAAGCGCCCGTAGAGGAGCTCATCAGAGAGTTTGAAGAGCTTAAGAGAAAAGCTAGGCTTCTGAAGAGTAGCAGTTCAACAGAGGCTAGGTTGATACTTGAAGGCGAAGGCGTTCATAGATTGGACTTCCCATGTAAGAACCTCCTAGACGATTTAAGGTCTAAAGTGGTTCCAACGGTCAAAGAGCATCACATTTACAGGTGTGTCAGGGAATTCGGAGCAGTTGTAGATTTTGCCGAGTTTATGTTGTCCAGAGGCGTTGATAGGGCTTTTGTCGAAGACTGTCTTAATAGGTTTATCGGATTTAAAAGTCTAGAAGTCGGCAGTCGATTAGAGTTTGAACATAGAAAACTAGATGGAACTGTATTAAACCTCAGCCCAGGGATAGTTGAAAATATAGGTTCTGGGTTTCTAACGGTTAAAAGGAGGATTTATGGCTCAGGCTTTTACGATGGCTTAGGAGTCCCCAAGGAAGTTGGCGATTACGCTTTAACACGGTTTAAACCGGGTGGCTGGCTTATAGAGCATAGGTACTTTTCCAGCCACGGTAAGTTTAAGGGAATCTATATAAACGTAAATACACCCGTGGAAGTTGTTAAAGGGCTCGTACGCTACGTTGATTTAGCAGTCGATGTTTCAGCTAAGCCAGGTGAAAAACCTAAAGTACTCGATATGAATGAGCTTGAAAGGTTTTACGAAGAAGGCATTGTGCCAGAACCTATCTTTTCAGAGGCTTTGAAAGCTGTAGAGGAGGCGAAAATAATGGTATTTAGCCTCTTAGAAGAAGGATGAACCAACTTCAAGGAATATTTGAGTGGCTGTTTACCTCTAATTTCCAGCATCCTTACAATTTCCGACTTTGCATGATAGTAATTTAGTTATAAAAAGGGCGAGGACGATTGTTAACGTACACCGAGCTTCTCGTTTATCTCACCCTGATATTCTTCGACTTTAAGTTCTTCTACGTCTTTAACCTTTACAGGTCTTCCTAGGACTGCAGACTCGTAAAAGCCCAGGGGTATGGCCATGTCTTTGTAAGCTTCCCAACCGTCAACCTCCGGTTTACGCTTTTTAACTATTGCATTGTAAAAGTCGTAAAGCTCTGTTGCAAACGTATCCGTTACTCCTCTTGGAAACATGTCCTCCCTCTCTTCGGGATTTAAACTCTTCATCATCCTATCTACTAGCATATGCATTCGGCAGACTTCTACGCTGTCTTCTCTTTGAACTTTTAAACCTTCACCGTTTAAAGCACCACGCGACCCGTAGATAATTCTCATGTTTACGTCTCTCCCCGGAGCAGCTCTAGTCCACAGCCATTGAGCGTATACGCGTCCTTCAAACCTTATAATAGCCATAGTCATATCGTCCACCGTAACTTTTACGCCTTTCTTAATAGGATCAAAGGTCTCAGTTACAGCGTATACGTCTACGGCTTCTCTTCCAAGCTGATATCTATCCAAATCTGCAAGATGTACTCCTCCGTCGAAAACCCAGCTTCCACCAGCTGCAAAACGGTCCTCCCTCCAACCCCAGGGGTTTGGATTCCATCCCGCGGCAATCCATACGATCATCCTAGGATCACCTATGTAGCCTTGCCTTATAGCCCACCAGACGGCTCTATTTTCAGGGCTTCTCCTGTAGTTTTCAGCCACAGCTAGGGTTTTATTATACCTCTCAGCAGCGTCGATTATCAGTTTAGCCGCCCTCATCGTTATACCGAGGGGCTTCTCTATTATCACATGTAAACCTTCTTCAAAACATCTACAAGCAACAGTATGATGTATATTGTGGGGTAGTGCAATATCTACAGCATCCAAACTTTCACGTTTAATCATCTCTTCAAAATCTAGATAAATGTTGGGTTTTCTACCTTGAATCGATTCAACGGCTTCGGCCTTCCTCTTAGCATTCTGCTCATATATATCGCAGACGGCTTTTATATTGAAAACCTTCAACCCGGCTTTGTATAATGCGTTGTAACCTGCTAAATGAGCATCCATTATTCCCCCACAACCGATTAAACCAATACTTAAACTGCTCAATTCAGACATACGATTCTCTAAAATTTCTCTGAAAGCCTATTAACGTTTTCTACGAAACCTCCGTTAACTATGCGTACTTCTTCAGGTTTTTTTTTTAACTTTGAAATGTCTTTTCATCGCAAACCCTAATCAAACCCAGACCTCCCACTTCTAAAACAGCCATTTCCGCTAAGTACATTCATCTAGAATCTCAACAGCAGATGCCACAATAGCATTGTTAATCTCCTCCCCAACCACTAGTTCAACTACGAAGACTTCACATAGCTATCTATTGAGAAGCACTCCATGGTTTCACGCCATTGTACGTCATTTATCGTAATAGAGCAACTCT
>CALKCG010000203.1 GCA_938082915.1 uncultured archaeon
ATATGGGAAAGCCTATCCTTTAACCAACTAGGAGCGTTACTGGGCATATCATATATGGGTGGAAAGTAGTCGTCAAGCGGATAAGCGTCAGCAATACGTAACCAAGTCTCGACCTGTTCACGGCTTAAGCCTTCAACAGGCTTACCCAGTAGACAGCCAGCGCAACGCCCAAGCCAACCACCATAAATCTTATCCAAAACCTCCTTACCCGATAAAGCCAATACGGCCTTCTCGGGCTCCCCCGGGCGTTCGGCGACAATGCCATTGAAGTCCGAAGGCTCGACATAAGGGAAGTCAGACCTCAAAGGGCAAGCTTCTAAATCCCTTAGAATATTCTCTAGGTCGGACATAGAAGGCTCTCTAATCCTCGAAAGCTTCTCTTCGACATCCCTAGTATCGTAGCCCTCCTCCCTCCTCTGAACAACTTCATCCAACACGATATTCTTCAACTCTCTAAGACGCAAATCAAACACCGAGAGAATATTCAAAACGCCAAGGGAAAAACTTTCAGATATATTGAATAGGAAAACGTCAAAAACTCTAAATGCTATAGGAGGCTTAGCCTACGCATATCCTCTATCAGCCTAACGTCAGCTATACCGTAGTAAACCCGTTTACCGCTCTTCCTCTCCCTAACTAAACCGGCGTTTTTAAGTATCCCGAGGTGGTGGGATGCAGTAGGCTGCGTCAAGCCTAACGCAGACGTCAACTCGCATACGCACATTTCACCTCTGACGTTTAAAAGCATTAGAATCTTCAACCTCGCCTCACTAGCCAAAGCCTTGAAAAGCCTACTCTTCTCGCCAATAGACTGGTCGTTGAAAACACTGCTAACAGGGCTTGAACCGTGCTCAGACTTCTCTAACACCATACATCCACTCCAACTGTAAAGTTGCTTCTCTCTATTCCTTTAGAACATATCGATAAATTTAAATACTTCGATTAAAATTTAGAGATAATTCTTGGTGCTAAAGTATGAGTGAAAGGCCGCGGTTTATAATGTGTATATGCACTGGTGAGTGCCCAGGCTTCAGTAAGCTCGACCTCTGGAAGCTGATAAACTTCGTCCGAAACGAGCTTGACGTTGAATACGCCATAGTTCATCCGCAGCTGTGCGTCGACGACGGTGAGAGGTTCTTAAGAGACCACTTAAAAGAGGGGAAAACAAACACCATTTACATTATTGGTGGATGCGACCCTAGACTGCAAAAGAAGCTATTCAAAGATGTATTTAAAGAAAAGGGGCTTGACGTAGACAAACAACTGATTCCACTTGACCTTAGAAACATGCCGACAGAAGAGGCCATGAAAAAGGTGCAAGAAACAGTTGAACGAGCCTTGAAAGGATAGAAGACTTGAAAAGGACGAACTTTGAAGAAAGCTAGGGCAAGGTATTGGTGAATAAAATGGAGGAATCATACATGGTGATTACATGGTGATTCCACGTGAAGAAATACCATGGTTTCCAAAAATCGATAAAGATAAATGTATCGGTTGCCTGACTTGTGTAAACTTTTGCCCTAATGGCGTATACGTGGTTGAAGAGAATCTCAATCCTGGTAGCACCTCCACTAGTAAATGGGATAAACTGAAGAAGAGACCAAAAGTTGAAAATCCATTCAATTGCGTCGTTGGGTGTTCTGCATGCGCTCAACTTTGCCCCATGGAAGCCATCGAATTTCCAGATAGGAGGGAGATTTTGAAAATTATCCGCGAACTCATATTGAAATACCAAGGAAAGTAGAGACAGAAACATGCGATAAAATCTTTAAATAAGTAACCAAAATAACGTTATGATAATTATCGGGAGGTGATTTAATGGGAAAATGTGAGATTTGTGGTAAAGAGGGTGTCAGTCTACTATCTGCTTACTTCAAAGATCTAAACCGCATGGTAAAAATCTGCCAAGATTGTTGGCGAAATGCTTATGTAAGGAACCTTTTGCTGTCTGGTTCTGGTGGTTCTGGCGGTTCTGGTGGTTGTTGCGGTTAATTGCTGAAAAGAGACCATAAGTGTGGTGTTCGCACTTAATGAAATATGAGTTAATGGGGAGATTCGGAGAAAAACCACGATTAGACGGTTAATCTCTCACAGGCGGCGGAATCGTAATTAAAGTCTGAGTTCTAAGAACACCTTTTATACTCTGAACCATCTCAATAATCCCACCGAGGTCCTCCATCTTCTCAAACTCAACCTGGATAATGTCGTCAAACTGCCCGGTAACAGCATAAGCCTCCTTAACACCTTTAATCTTAAGTGCTTCTTCGGCGACCTTCCATATCATACGTGGCTCAGAATTTACGAGAATATAAGCCTTCAAACACCCATCCCACACATATTTAGCACAGTTAGACTATAAAAGATTAACCGGAACACCAGTCTCAAGAATCCAATAAATCCTCCGGTTTTACCCTTTTAACCCAATCAACCGAGTCGAAGTGATTGTCATAAGAGACTATTGTCTCGCTAGAGAGTTCTCTAAGGGCTTGAACTGCGATCGCATCATCAAGGTCTAAGCCGTAATCCCTCATAACGTATGTGGCTTTTATACGCCCATTCAAACCCACAGTGTGAACCCTTAACCCCTTATATTTGAGGAGTGATACCAGAAAGGTAACCAGCTCCCTCCAGCCCTTCCCATAGTTCTCCATAACAACTAGAATAGAATCGACGTGGAAATCCGTAATCGCCGATTTGATATAACCATCTCTCACCCTTTCCAAGAAACGCTTACACGCTTCTGCATGCTGCTCCGCCAATTCTACTTCTAAGAAGACGTTTGAATCAATCAACATCACGGTATTTAAGTGCTTTCTCCGCTCTGACTTTTCGAGCCTCATGCTGCACCTCCACACCAGACTTCTTAACGTGCGAAAGCATACCGTAAATGGCCTCTACGGGGTCTTCAATAGACTCTGCAACTTCAAGAAACTCTGAAACCTGAGATAGCCATGTACTTATCGCCTTCTCAGATGCTATGCTCAATGAGCCTCTACCGTAGCCATATAGCCTCATAGCGACTTCTCTAAACTTACGCTCAAGCTCGTCAGGTATGTAGACTTTAATACCACCCATTTTCATCTCTAAAGTACTAAAGGAATAAAGGACTTTATATCTTTTTCTTAAACCGCTCATTAGGAGTAGCGATATAGCAAAGATGGCTGCACCTATGCAAGTTAAAATCCCCATTCCAACACGGTCTGAAAGAGTGTCGCTGAATGAGCTACGCATAGAACGGTTAGGGGGAAAGCGTCATAATACTTCCGATGATGTCCGGCGGTAGACGTAACGCCTTCTAAAGGTAGAAAGGGCGTAGTTGGCGTTGTTTTAGCTTTGAAAGCTGCTCCAAAGTGAAGACCAGAATTGGAGGACTTAATGTGGCTGGCGCTATGATGGTTTTCATCGTTTCATCTTCTTCGCTTCTACTCACCAGTCCTAGTAAGCGTAAATAAAGATATTTGCATCTAAAAACCTCATTTACGCACCTCGGAGAACTTTTTCTCAAACTCCTTCCAATCATCTATGGTGTCAGCCCATAAGTCAACGCTGTCAAAATACTCAGTCAAATCAACTTTACGTTTTGGAATTATCTTTAAATAACCTTTCCTCTTTACGATATATACTTCTCCTCTCTCACTGATTTTAGACATCCTCCAATCAGCTGGCAGGATTATACGCCCTTAAGAACCCACCTTTCTAACTTCCACTCCTATTTTCATATATATTACACCAGATATTGATTCTTCTCTCTACAATATTGAGATTTCCTCCTAAGAAGATCCATAGTCTATTGATTTGATTCTCAGTAAAATTGTCCTAAGCTGCCTATACAATTTACAACCTCTAATTATTAGAACAAATAGGTAAACGGTTACCGTAAGCCTTATAAACAGCCTCCGTATAATTAGCGGAGAGGTGTTAACGACTATGGACTCTAGATACCTGAATTCAAAACCTACCAATTGGACGTCTACGAGGGTTAGGGAGACTTCGGCAGTAAGCGGAATGTGCCCAATATGTATAGAAGAATGCCCATTCATATGCGAAATAGCTCTCTCCGCGTTCAGAGGTAGGGAAGCCTTATACCCAGCACCATTCCAATTCGGCCGCAGTACGGCTGGAGCAGTTAAAGACTACGGTTTAGACTGGAGCCACTTTAACTTCCACTGTGAAGTCAGAGGAGTTAAAGGTGTAGAGGCAGACCCAGATAAAGCCCTATTTCCAAATGTAGACTTGGAGACGAGCATCGGCGGTATTAAAGTCAAAATACCCATCGTAAGTGGTGCTTTAGGTTCTACAGCCGTAGCCTCACGCTATTGGAGAAGTGTAGCAGTCGGTTGCGCTTTAACAGGTACAATAGTCACGGTAGGTGAGAATGTATGCGGCATGGATCCTGAAGCTGAAATATCACAGGGAAAGCTCGTAGAATCGCCAGACTTAAAGTCCAGAGTTGAAGCTTTCAGAGAATTCTGGGATGGAAAATACGGTGGAATAGCCGTTCAGACAAACGTCGAAGATCAGAGACTTGGCGTAGATGTTTACGCAATAACTAAGCTTGAAGTGGACATCATAGAGCGGAAATGGGGTCAAGGTGCTAAAGCAATAG
>CALKCG010000204.1 GCA_938082915.1 uncultured archaeon
ACACCGGCTGTTGAAAACGCATCCCATTTGAATGGTTCACCTACTCTGTAACTTATGGTACCACACCAGACTCTACCGCAGCCGTCTAAGCCGAGTATTCCAGAGTAGTAGCCTGAGAAGTATGCCACTTGCATAAGTATCTGGAAGATTATATTGGTGATTACTGCACTCGTGAGAACTGACAACGGGGCTAAGAAGAATATGGCTGCATGCACCGCGCTCTTATTGAGCATTGCCATGCCTGGAAGCTGGGCTAAAGCTGAACCCGAGGTGAGCCAAACCGTTCCATGATTGCAGGTATTCGTCCTCCATCCATATACATCTGGAAACCACGGGTATAAAGCGGTTAAGAAGAGCGGAATCTGATATGCTAGTCCTAGGATAATACCTATTATAAGCGGAATACCTAGTTTCTTTCTGACGCTTCCCTGCTCTAGGAATCTACTGGCTAGTGTGACGCTGACAATCGTCTGTGGAAACGGAACCTTCTCAACATCTATATAGTGGTGGCGGAGTAGAGATGCTATTGCCAGGTAGAAGACGGCGTAAGCAGCCATCATAAGCCACCAGAACATTATGAATGGCATTAGAGCACCCCAAGGAACCGCTGCACCACCGCTAACAATAGGTCTAACTATGTCAGCTGGAGGGGCAAATATAGAAGGCCAGTTGTCCGATATACCCGGCTCTGTAACTCTACTGGCTAAAAAGCCAGTGTATGTGTCTTGAAGAGGCCACCCGTCATAACTTAGAAAGACTACGAGACCAATTGTAGCTACATATAGAAAGCCAAAGGTCGTTTTATCAGCAGATTTGAAAAGTCCAATTTCTCTTAAAATGCCTAGGAAAAATATTAGAACGGTGGGTAAAACTGGAACCCAAAGTTTACAGCCTACTGTTCCCGCGGTGTACCAGTTTGTGAAACCTCCTGGAATCATTGTCGTCCAGACTGGACCAAAGAAGCCGAAGACGAGTAATACGATCAGTGTAAAGATCCATAGGCTAGTACTTATAGGCTTATATTCACTAGTCAATTTCCTCACTAAAACTTGTTCTATACGAGGGTACTTAAAAAATTCCCTTAAACAATTTGAATCTAAACTAAAGGTTTTTAATGAGCAACTTTACAGATGGTGATTCCCCCAGATTTAACCACGCAAAAATCCATTTATTTTAAATACATCTCCGTCTCCGTTATGCAAGGATTAAAACGTGGAGATGTGAAGAGAGAATCTGAATGATGCGGCGTTCTCACGGATGCAGGAGGTTTTTACGCTGTTTCTGTAGAAAGGTTAGAGGTTTCTAATGAATTCTGTTTTAGATAGTCCTAGTCTTCTACTTAAACATGCCTTTACGAACCCATAGTATGGTGGGGATGGTTTTCCAGGTCTACTTTTGAATTCCGGGTGGAATTGTGTACCCATGTAGAAGTACCTATTTGGAAGCTCGAAGATTTCAACACGTGTACCATCTATGGAGTAGCCTGAGAAAACCATTCCATGTTTTTGTAGAATATCCCAGTATTTTGTGTTAACTTCCCAGCGGTGTCTATGCCTCTCCATGATAACGTCTCTACATCCGTAAAGCCTGTACGCGATTGTTCCAGGTATAAGTTTTACTGGATGTGCTCCAAGCCTCATCGTTCCACCGAGTTTCTCCACCTCTCTCTGCTCAGTCATGAGGTCTATGACTGGATAGCTAGTCTCGGGATCGTTTTCAGTACTATTTGCATCTTTAAGATTACATACATATCTTGCGAAGGCCACTATAGCCATTTGAAAGCCGAAGCATATGCCTAACAGTGGTACATCCATTCTCCTAGCGTAATCTGCAGCCAGAATCTTCCCCTCGGTTCCTCTTGGGCCAAAACCGGGAGGTATTATAATACCATCGTAGTTTAGAAGTTTCTCAAGGTTTTCCTCGTTTTCAAACTCTTCTGCTTCTATCCAGTCTATTTTAGACTTGGCATTACAGTAGGCGGCTGCATGCTTAATGGCTTCGTTGATGCTGACGTAGGCGTCTGCTAAAGCTGCATACTTACCCACCATTGCGATTTTAACCTCATAGTTCGCTGTGAGGAAAGAGTCTACTATCTGCTTCCACTCAGACCAGTCTGGTTTAACTGGGTTTAGTGAAAGCCTTTTAATGACGTACTCCCCCATACCCTGCTCATCCAATATAAGGGGGGCTTGATACACGCATTGAAGAGTATAAGAGCAGAAAACAGCTTCTCTAGGTATTGTACCGAATAATGCTATTTTAGCTTTTGTCTCCTCCCCAATATTCCTTATACATCTAGCCACTATTATATCGGGTTGAATACCTATCCGTCTAAGCTCGTTAACGCTATGCTGGAGGGGCTTAGTCTTCTCTTCCCCAGTCGTATCTAAAACTGGAACAAGAGCTACGTGGGCGAACATGGTGTTTTCATATCCTTTTTCAAGCCTTATTTGTCGTATTGCCTCTAGATATGGTAGACCTTCAATATCTCCCACAGTACCTCCGACCTCTGTCAGAAGGACATCTATCGGCTCTTTTTCAGCAACCATGTAGATTCGACGTTTAATTTCATCCGTTATATGTGGCACTATTTGAACGCATTTACCTAAATAATCGCCTCTTCTCTCCCTCTCTATAACAGTCCAGTATACTTGACCAGTTGTTATGTTATGGTCTTTAGTCAAGTTTAAATCTAAAAACCTCTCATAGTGGCCAATATCGAGGTCTATTTCGCCTCCATCCTCTGTGACGAATATCTCTCCATGCTGATACGGGTTCATAGTTCCACAGTCTACATTCAAGTATGGATCTATTTTTATCACTGAAACCCTGTATCCACGCACCTGGAGAATTTTACCTATTGAAGCAGTGACTA
>CALKCG010000205.1 GCA_938082915.1 uncultured archaeon
AGATATGCGAGATACTTAACAATTAAAACTAGCAGACAACCCTCATAAATAGTCAACTTCTTCATATCCGCTAAAACGGTAGGCTCTGGATGTACAGCAATCAAATCCTTTAAACCCTTAGAAACCTCCTCTAAATCCAAGCTTAAAGTCAAATTCCTTACAAGGCTGAAAGTCGGATAAACATCCGATATAAACTTGATAAGGCTTCTTAAAACCTGCTCAGCATCACCTGAAAACTCAAATTCACCGCCTTCAAACGAAACTTTAACCTTAACCCCGCTCATAGCATTCCCCCTCTAATCTTCGGAATAATCGTCTTCTCAACCCACATCTGACCTTGAGCTGAAAGCTTCCACACAGCATCCTTTGGATCAGGCTTGAAAACCTTACCTGAATCAGCCATCTCCTTAAGCCTAGCCGATACATTTGAAACCTTAATACCGGAGTTCTGCAAAAGTAGGGCTATGGTTTTAGGGTCAGCCTTCTGCTCTTTAAACGCGTAGAGAAGTAATCCTATAGCCTCATAATGGCTTAACTTAGCCTTTTCAGGGGCCACTATCAAAGGACCATCAACACTCCACTCTACAACACCTTCTAAAACATTGGATATTTGCATACCTTTCTCAGCAACCTCAAAATGCCTCAATTTTAAAGGCTGAAAACCCTCAGCAGTCAACCCGCTTTTAAGCAGTTCCCTAAAATCCATCGAAGAAACTTCTTCCAAAGCAGTTCTAACAAGGTTAAGTTTTTCACGTAGCTCTTCAACGGTTGAAAACTCAAACTCTAAAGAACCGAACCAAGACCGGAAGATAGCTTTAACTCTACTCATACTAGTAGAAAAAATTAGGTAAACCAGTATATAAATTTATTTAAATTATCCTTTAAATTCCCATACCTAAAAACACTTATCATGTTTTTTACCATGATTTTCCACGGATAAAGTATGTGATAGAAATCTTAGGAAAAATTAGGGAAAAATTCATAGAAACAATCCATGGTTTTTATCCATAAAAAAGTTAATATTTCCTCCTTTGAATACCAATATAAAAACTCACAAACTCGGAGGCTTTTTCTGAAAGTATACGTATTTACCCTTCCTCCCATCTCTATACAGTATATCGCTTCTAACTAAATCTGCTAAAGTATGAGCCACAGCTGTCCTATCATAGTGGAAGCCACGTTTACTGAGCTCCTCGTGAACATCGCCGAGTGTTCTCCCAGTACTAAACCATCCAGTCTTCCAAAGATTAACCAAAACACCTCTACAAGTCGATGGAATCGATTCTTTGATGACCTCGGACTCAGGCTTACTGAGCTCCCTATCGGGTAGAGAAAGGCTTTGAAATGCGCTTAGAAACTCTTCAACTGCCTTCTTAACCTGCTCTTCCCTACACTCTATCTCTGCTTCAACCCCTTGATACTTCAACTTTATCCTAACTCTCCTATCGGATTCCATATTCAACCACTTTGTTGATTGTTCAATCAACAACAACACTTATAAGGGAGTACATACTACACATATATGTTGGTGATTGCATGGATATAAACATTTCCCCCTCAACAAACAACCCTAAAGAAGACCCTCAAAACCTTCCGTGGCCTAAAGAAATGCCATACGTAAAACTCTACCAAGAACTCGTTGACACAGGCACTGAACTACTCCTAAACAGGCTTAAAACGTACAGGAGGGAGGTTTACAAACTCGTAGAGGAACTTAAAGGCAGATTAAAGGTCTACAGGGCTGTTTACGACAAGAATGGACCGGCTTCATCTAAAATCGTCGGAGTAGACGCTGGGAGAAACGGTACTGAGTATAAATTCGCATACATACCTCTATACGGTGCCATAGCGGTTTTAGTTGAAAACTGGGAGATCGTAGATGAACCGTTATGTGTAACGGGACCGCCGGACATATGGGCTTCAGAACTAGACCCAGATAAACGTGAAAGCCTCCTACACATGGCTTTAGAATACCACGTCGCCACCAGAGCCGTAGAGAAGTGGAAGCCAGACTACCTCCTACTCGACGGGGGGATAGTGCTCAACCCTAAGCTCTACCCAGACTCTCAAGCTTCACCGCAATACGAGGGAGACTTCTACTTCACGGTCATAACGGTACTCGAACTTTTAAATACATGTAAGAAACTTCACGTTCCAGTTTTAGGCTTTGTGAAACGTACACATATGAACTTCTACTCTTCATTCACGAAGAATAGCCAGATTAGAGATTCAATGCTGATGAACTTCATTCTTAAAGACGGCGAATACTCCGAGCCGTTCAGAGTTGAAAACGTGGTGACAGAATCCTATAGAACTGTCGCTGAAAGTCTAAGCTATGATAGAAACCTACCAGTCATATACTCTAGCTACATTAAAACAGGTTCAACCCCGTTTAGAGTAGAAGTCCCAATCTTCTGTTTAAATAAACTCGGAGAATTTATGTCGGTCGTCTACACCATGGCGGGCTTCGACGGCATCCCATACCCCATATATGAAGCGGATAGACTTTCAAGGATAACCAGGCCAACGTCAAACATACACTCCCTAGTACTCTACTCTAAAGCTTTAGAGCTTGTTGAAAGCGGGGAGATGGAGCTTAAAGACCTAGACCTACTATTGCTCGAATATGGTGAAAGCTGGACGCTAAACAACATTGAAGATTTCAGAGGTGGCAATGTTTGAAGCAGATAGGTTACGTACTATCCGGTTGCGACCAGAGCAGAGTATCTTTCGTTGTTATGGAAGATTCCAAAGTCTACGTAAACAACTACTACTTTATAAACCATCCTTCAAGCTCAACTGGAGAATTTAACCCAGTTCTACTGAGAGTCTACAAGGTCACACCCTACAACCCTGAAATGATGATAGGAAGCTTCGGTCCGATAGCTGGTAAGAAGGGTGAAAAAGCATACTACGGTAAAAAGCTCGAGTATTTAGTAGCCTGGGCTGAAGTTTTAGGATACGTATCTTGGGATGGTAAGTGGAGAAGGCTTGAATGTAGTCCAAACACTTGGGATTTAGTCTACGAACCCACTTACGAAGAACTTGAAGGATTCTTCATAAAACTATCGAGTAAAAATTTAAGCGATAGAGCAGACTTCCCAATAATCATAGGTAGGCATAGAGGGTTAAACATACCATTCTACTTAGACCTAAACTCTATAGCTAAGGGACATATGTTCGTCGCTGGGATGAGCGTTGATTACGCGGAGCCGTTAATTTACATGACTAACGGTATAATCCATGTAGAGAAGATCGGGGAATTCGTTGACAGGTTCTTCGCTGATGACTCTGAAGGCTCCATTCCAGTTGAGGGGGTATACGTTCCAAGCTTCAACCCCGAAACTTATGATGTTGACTGGAGACCCGTGGCGGAGGTGATCCGCCACAAGTATGCTGGGGTTCTTGTAAGAATATTTACTGAAACTGGAAGGTCCATAACCGTTACCCCAGGTCATTCGGTCTTCGTACTGAGAGACGGTGAAGTTTCAACTATTCCAGCTTCCGAGATACGTGTTGGAGACTATCTCGTCGCTCCATCTGAAATCCCCATGAAGTCCAGACCTATAACTGAAATATATGTCTTGGAAATTCTTGAAAATTCAAGCGATAGCAGAAACATATATCTCTATAACGTCCCTGAAAATGTTTATGAGAGATTTGACAAGAACAATTTATGGTTTAAAGAGGATCTTAGTTTACGCTTGAGATGGCGTAGAAAAAAGATACTGCCCATAAGATATGCTAGACTTCTAATGCTCGAGGAGAAGGCGAGTATTAAAATCGCTACTAGAAAGGGTATAGAAATTCCGGCAATAATTAAAGTAGATGAAGAATTTGCGCGTTTAATGGGCTACTACGTAGCTAAGGGAAATACTAGGGCGAATAAAGGTAGAAGCTATAGTGTAGTCTTTAACTTAGGCTTGAATGACTCAGATGTAATTGAGGATGTACGTAGGATCATCAGTAAATTAGCCGTCAATAACGCTAAGATTAGCGTTATTAAAAACAGTTCAAGTTATAAAATTATTATATACGATAAAGTTTTGACGCTTCTCTTTAGGAATCTAGCACCTGGAAATGCTAGAAATAAACGTGTTCCTTGGTTCATTCTAAACTCCAAGCCTGAAGTAATGCTAGAGTTCATCAAAGCCTGGGTCATGGGAAACTCCGGTGTTACTGCAAGTAGATGGTTGGTCTCAGACCTACAATACCTGTTCTTAACCCTCGGTATTTTAGCATCTTTTTCTACCCAAAAAATTCACAACGGTAGGCTTCTAAATGGTAGAAGATACGTAGATGCCTTATGGTACAATTTAAAGTTTCCATATCCAACTACCAATATCTCTAACATTGTGAAGACAGA
>CALKCG010000206.1 GCA_938082915.1 uncultured archaeon
TCCACGGTATCGAAGGACTTCTTATAGGCGCATTTACCACAGACACTTGTCTTATGAAGATCGTATTTTAACTTTTTCTCTATAGGTTGGAGCATGATAGTAGCTGTAATTAGTAATATGGATACGAGCGTATTCTACGCCAAGCATCTATAAAAGCTTTCAAACCTTGCGGTGGCGTATCCTTGAATATAGCATCCACAGCTCCTAGAATAAAACCTCCTCCGGGAGCTAATTTCTCAACGGCATCCAATACAGCTTTCCTGATAATTTCACTTGAAGACCTAAGCGTAATTGCTGAATTTACACCGCCCCATATACAGACTTTTCCGTCGAGTTTTTCCTTTACAACTCCAAGATCCACATGATCTTGAATAGGGTCGACACCTAATAAAAGGTCTACTTCGCAGTCTACCACGTCATCAAGAATGGGCATGATACCAGTGGTTATCATATAGCCGAATTTCAACCCTCTTCTATGAGTCTCTTCAACCTCCCTTCTAAGCATTGGAGTTATAAATTTTCTATAAAGTCTTGGAGGCCAGAAGTGCGTATTTTCATACCAGCCTCTGTGGACGATTAAATCTACGCACTTAAACTTTGAAAATATTTCTATACTCTGTAGATCCCACTCTAACACCATTTTAAGAAGCCTATCCATAAGTTTAGGTTCCATGAATGCCCATTTGATAGCGTTTTCCACTCCACAAAGCCATATTACAGCATCACCACCCATAGGTCCCCAACCTTCTACCAAAACGCCATTTATTTCAGCAAACTCTCTAACTCTCTCAACCTCCTTCAGAAATCTTTCGAGTTTCGAACCACTTGGCTTAGCAAATAAAACGGATACCGCGTCCAAGTCTTCTTTATTCTCTACCAGGTATTTCTTAGTCCTAGCTCTTGGGACAATGTAATCGTCAAATATTGGAATATCTTTCCCGTAGGGCCAATCTCTCGTTATCCTTACGACATGTTTTAACACTCCTCTGGAAGTGTGGTACTCCTTAACTATTAGCGGATATTTCTCATCATTCTCAGACTTTATAACAACCTTAACCTCTACATCAGGATTTATCGTAATTGGAGCATGAAGACTTAACGTATCATCAAGATCAAGACGTAAAAATATCTTAGCCCTTTCAAATTGGTCTCTCCAACTAGTGTTCTCATCTATCAAATAGCTTCTCTCAAATGGTCTAAGATATATTGGCACACGATCAGGTTCTTCGCAATTTATGGCGGTAATCATCCTATCCCTTGAAATCATCAGTCAACCACCTACTGATAATAGCGTTCCTCGATGGTATTTAAAAAATTAGAGCATGAAGCTTCGAGTACGTGAAGACATACAACGAAGCAATAGTGTTCAGAAAGCATAAACGAAAATTAAACAATAAATTTATATTGTAAATACTTGAATGTGAGTCTTCTAAGTGGATATGGTAAACATAAAGCGTGACAAAAGTCTTACTTCAAGTTTTCTACTGGTTTCAGCTTTTCTAATGCAGATGCTTACTGGAGTTGTTGGAATAACCGTGCCCATATATGCTGCTGAATTAGGGACATCTCCAATGTTATTGGGATTTATAGGAGCCACTGGAGGATTGATTTATTCATTCATGCCCATTGTCTCAGGAATCCTATCAGATAGATTTGGGAGGAAAACCTTTGTTTTCACCTCCACTTTCCTCTACGGTCTATCCTGTATCTTTTACAGTATGGTGGAAAACCCGTACATGTTTATTCCTATTAAGGCTTTAGAATGGGTTTCAGTGGCACTGTTCTGGCCATCGGTAGAAGTGCTTCTGACGGAAACATCAGAAGTAAATGTCGAAGAAACACTCAGAAGGTTTAACCTTTCATGGGGTTCTGCGACGATCATAGGACCCATGATAGGCGGCTTGTTGATTAGCACTATTGGAATTAAAACACCTTTCGCAGTATCTTCAGCTATTTCAATTACACTGGCCCTCCTAGCGGTTAGAATAGTTAAAGAGCAGTTAAGAGGTAAACCAGTTGAAAAACGTGAAATTTCAACGTCGAGTGGAAATCGTAGTGTTTCAATTGTCGGAGCTGTAGTAGCGGTTCTTCTATTCTCTACAATCGGTGGTATAATATTTAACATCTTTCCAGCATATGCAGTTGGCTTAGGCATTCCAGCATACACTGTTGGCCTAATAATGCTGATTAATGGATTATTTAGGCTCATAGCCTTCCTTGAAACCTATAAGATTGAAGCAAAATTTGGTAGATATTTCATGTTTTTAACCGGGTCGTTAATAATGGCGTTGGCATCGGCTTTAACAGCAATAGGCTCTACAGCATTAGTATTTTCCATATCTTTCGCATTCTTCGGCTTTGGGTCAGGAGTACTTTATGCATCTTCAATAGCTACACTTCTCAAAGATTGGGGCTCCAGAAAAGGCTGTGCTAGTGGGCTGTTTGAAAGCCTCATAGGTGTAGGGTATTTCCTAGGTTCATTAATTGGGGGCTTCGTATCAGAATATGCTCCACATGCTCCATACATCCTAGGCCTGTTCCTAAGCCTAACTGTAAGCGTCTTCCAAGCTCTCTATAAAAAGTGAAGCATCGATGTTTAGATAATAAGCAGTAAGCTTTTACCGAGAGATATTCCATGGTATTCTTACCATGACGTTTAACTTGAATACTTCAGGATATTCTCATTCTTTACTCCAACCCGGCTCAGAGGATACTATCCATCTTCGCTGTATCAGCCATAGTTAATCTTACGGCTGGTATTTTGACATCTAGATCTACTATAGCGGTCGCCAACTCATACAGTCCAGGTTTTAAATCTTCAGGAAGTCTAAGTCACGTAGTTACCTCGATTTTACATGGTGTCCAGCCTTTTATCGATGTTTGGCTTATGAACATCTCTACATCTTTACTTTCTAAATTCTTTAAGCGAAAGAGTTCTGAGCTACACAGTCTTCGATAGACGTATGTAGCCTTCTCTCTCGATTATAAATGTTTCAACGGCTTCTAATGCAAGTACTTAGAAATTGCAGTCATTTTGAATACTGTCTAAAATATGGTAGAACTTTTTCCCCGTAGAATTTTATGAACTTTTTCTCATCTGGACTTGAACTCACAAAGTATATATGGTTAAAACCTGCTTTAACATACTTCTCTATTGCTTCAATATGTTCATCCGCTTTCGTCGCAACTATCCATTTTTCGGCTAAGGCTTCATCTCCAACAAGTTTTCCATGATCTTCTATTTCCCTAGGGTCGGATACATCATATTTAAAGAAGAGTGGCAACATAGACCCTGCCCAGAATCTACACGATTTTAACGCTTTATCATAGTCTTCATCGTATGAAACTAGAAGCTCCACTACTCTTTCTAATAGTTCTGGTCTTCTACCGGCTTTCTTTGCCCCCTCTTCAAAAGCATAAAATAATTCTCTGAAAATCTTCAATCCTCCTGGACCTATAAGAATTCCATCGGCGTGTCTTCCAGCCAATTCTGCAACTTTAGGTCCACCAGCAGCTACGTAAATTTTTATGGGCTTTCTTGGCACGGTATACAGTTTTGCCTTCTTCAACCTGTAGTATTTTCCTCTA
>CALKCG010000207.1 GCA_938082915.1 uncultured archaeon
TTTCCATCGATAATGACGGTATTGACATAAAGCTGACTCCGGCTTCAGAACTGTAGATTCCTCCGAAAATATGCAAGTATGCAAAATAGGTTGAGTCCATGGTTTTCCAAGGATATAGTCTATACCAGAACGCTGTATTTAGAGGTTTAGAAAGCGGTGGTATTAAAAGCCCCGATTCGCCTCGAATTCTCGCCAATCCTAAAGCAATACTCTGTAGAAGTAGAAGGCCTATCAGTGTCTGATATATGGGGGAATTGCTTAAATAGGCTAAATACGATAGGCCAGCAGCACCCAGTAGTATTGAAAGTAACGCAGTCCTCTCAAGGAAAACCCTCCGTCCCCCTCTGAATGTTAAGTCTAGTATTATCGGCCAAATACCTATACCTATGAGTCCACCTACACCTATGGTTATATAGGGTTTAAGCGGTCCGTACATGAGGTTAATCCAACGCCAATTCCTAGCAGATTGAAAAGTAACTCTTGAAGTATTCATGGGTATTATTCCCATCCACGTGGCTAGAGCTGGGTAGACCGCTTGGAGGAGTATAAATGAAAGCCATATTGATAGAGTGGTATCCATAGGTGCTAAATAGGCCAAAGCTATATGCCATGGATTATATCCGAACGTTAAAACGGAATTAGGTAGATATATTTCTCTGATTTCCCTTACTTCTGAGAAGTCTACGGTAAATGGGAAAACCTGCCCCCAATTTATCGGTACGACTGGGAACCAAGGTACGGCTTGTCTGATTACATAAGGTACCTGAAGGATTAGTGTAAACAATAGTCCTGCTTTAAATGCTCCCCTTGAAAACTGCCGTGTGGAAGAATATGGAGTTAATTCTAAGTAAACTTGAGTGTGAGGAAATGGGAGTTTCTCAACTTCTAGGAAAGTATCTCTAAATGCTAAAGCAGACCCTATGAGAAATACATAGGAGAAAACAGTTAAACAGGTCCAGAAAACTATGGAAGGTGCTAATTCTAGAATCGGGAACTCTTTCCCTCCAAGGAGCATGGAGTTTATAGTTTCCGCTTCAGGGGTCCAGAAGTACGGCATGTAAACTCCGAAGAGTGTTCTATACGGCTCCATAACTCTAATGTAACTACTTCTTATGAACGTGCTACTGAAACTCCAGAAGCTACATACGATTGTAGAAGAAGAAAGAGCTATCAAAACCGACGCATATGTTTCAATACTAATAGTCCTCCTATGCCTATCTATTGCATACAATGCTAGAAGGGTAGTAGTGGTGGAGAGAGCGAATCCGTCGTAAGAAGTATATCCATGTGCACTTCCTAATACTATTGTTAAAATAGCTCCAAAAATGCTCCAAATTGCAGTTAACGTTAATGCTAGCAGTATTCTCACGGTATTTAACCGCATGCGTCCCTTCTTCAACGTTCTACTCCTCCTAATATGGCAGTATCCATGCACTCCTCGAAATCAGATTTATTATTCCACCCATTGTAGTTACTATCCCCCATCCCGCGGATAATCCTACTGTAACGTTTGGTGCATACCTTCTCCAGGTTTCCGATCCAAAGATCTTGGCGAAAACGTATCTACTAGTGAGAGCACCCAGCATAATTGATAAAGCTACATTGGGGTATGTGACGAAGCCTGAGAGCGCTGCAAAAAACCAGTTTGTAGCACCTAGAAGATTAAATAGCAAGTAAAGTCCTGTCCCAGCTATAAAACCACCGATTATTAAAGGCGGTTTAAGTATTTGACCCGACATAAACCATTTAAGATTCAAGTTCCGGTCGTAAACCGAGAAGTGCCATCCATAAGCTGTGTTCGGGTAAGCCCACGACGGTATTGGATTTAAACTCCAGAATATTTGCGTAAATACGAAGCTGGATAGAATACCTAAAACGATAGATATAAGATACGCTGCTAAAAACTCCTTCAATTTTACACCCGTCATTGTAGCCGTCTTCATAGAAGCAGCTATACCTGCTCCATCGACGTTTATTCCCACTGGTGAAAACCATATTTCAAGTCCTGGATACTTAGTAGTCAAGATTATTCCCTCCCTTAAATACGGGATGTTAAATCCATAGCTTGTTACACCAGTCGTAGTAGCAGATATAAGTGTTATGAAAAAGCTTCCACCTATGAATGTTGATGCTAGTAGCAGTAACTGTCCATAGGCGATTTTTGGAAGAAGAAGTACGAGTAGAATGATGTAGGCTACGGATGCTGAGATAAACATCGTTAAGACTATTGGTAGAGACACTATGTCTCTAGTTCGTTCAGATTCAACCAATCTATACAGAGACTTAAATGCCTTAGCTACTCCACTGGGTCGTATTATGATTGGAATGATAGAACCTGCTAATGCAAAACCTAAGCTTAATGCAGCCCAATAGTTGAACTGAGACCATCTAACGTTATAGTATACCCCTGCTCCTTGATACCATGCTCCGACATCAACTTGAGTCCAGAGATTCCATCTAACTAAGAGAGCGTTTCCTATAAAGTATAGGATGTGGGAACCTATACACATCCAGATGCAGACATCCAGAGGGATTACTAGTCCTGATGCAAACGTTAGAAGGTTCACGTTTATGGCAAGCGATGCGCCTGGGAGGATGGGTATATCACGCCAATACTCCAATAGGTTGGTAAATTCCCAGTCGAATATATATACTAATGACGAAATCTGCCAGTTTACAACCACTGGAATAAACCAGCTTAAGAGCGCGTAAATCCCCCCTATGAAAGCTGATATCGCGAATACCCTACTTCTCTCAGGGTCTCCACCGGTAACCGTGATTATACCTTCAGCTGCCGCCGCTTGAAGTGGGAACTCCAATTTTTCAACTACGACATATATTTCGTAGCATATAATCCCCATAGATAGTGCCATTACCAGGTTTATTGTAATCTGGGTCAGTAGTACTGCTAATGGAATACTCCAATCGATCGTGAAGAACGTTCTAAGAAGACCTTTTGCAACTAAGGATTCCGGAGGGACTGTAAACCAGTAAGGCAATTGGGCAGCATATCCAAAATCTTTTGTTACTTGGTGGAAGGCGTAAAACATATCGTATAGGAGAGTTGTTGGAAATAGTAGAGACCTAGCTAATATCAATCCTACAACTGTATTTATCATAAACGCCTCTTGCATAGTCAGCGTTCTACCGGTTATACTTGTTATTTCAACGAGGAGTATTGTTATGAGCCAAGCCTCCAATCCTCCAAACGAACCACCTATAAGATAGTTATAAATTACAATCGGCTCTACTACGAAAGCTATGAAAAGCATTATGATTAATACTCTAAGGCTGAGCCCGCTAAAGCCTTTCATGTAGATCCCTCCTCATAACATACTCTCCTAAAATCATTGAAGCATTTTCAGTGTAATACTTCCGCGAAGTCTCGTCTAAACGGCTCCATCGATCCAAAATGGTTGAGATTTTGTTGAATATTCCTCCTAAATGTCTATCCTCGATTCCGCCTCTGCATCTAACAGATACTGTTAAATCGTACAGTTCATTTTCACCCCTAGTTGCCTCAAGTGTTGCATTTGCAACTATGCCAAACTCCCATGGAGCCATCTGCACAACCAATTTAAGTCTTTTTAAGTTTCCTACGCTGAAGAAACCTATGTCTAAAGTTTGAATACCTTCATAACGCTCTTCCACGTATAGTTTAAAATATTCACTTACGAAAGCCATGATCCCTAAAATGTTTTCCTCATCTAAACCATCTAAGACCTTTCTACTCAACCGATGCTCTTTACCGTGTCTTAAAACTTCCCTCATTTTCAACGTTTCCAACAATGCTTTTTCCGCGAAGGAAATGAAAGAGCTTCCATAGCATGAGAGAGAAATCGCCAAAGCTGGTAGTAAAGCCACTAGTAGTGAGAAAGTTGAAAAGTTTGGCTTTATTCCCTCGGGTAAAGCTCCAATTCTGTAGAAAAGTATAGATAGCAGTTGTCCGAAGAATAAGCCTACTGGATATGCCGTAAACCCTAGTAAAATTGCTTTAATCAATATTGTTCTAATTTTCAACTCTACGTATCGGAATCTAGCTTTATAGCTTGTGTAAAACCCTATTACTATGAAGCTTAAATTTAGGAAAATAGTTAAAGACTCGTCTAGGAATATAATTTTATAACCCATCCTAGACCAGTAAAGCTTTACAGTTCCCTCCTTAGAAGCATATACATAAACTCCAAGAGACCTGTAGGCTAAAGACCTCGCCATATTGTCTATAGATTCTACGTCATGTGGTTTTATCGCTACACTGTATATCGTACCACCCATCTTCATAGCTAACTCATAAGGGACTATGACGATTGAGGAGGCTGGTAGATGGACTGCTCTTTCTTCACCATATGGAGCAAATAGGTCTTTAGGCGTCATGGGTTCTCCGTCCAAATCTCTTAAAGAATCCATTTTAGAGCTGTTGAATATCCCCCTGAGTTTCAGAGGGATGCCCCAGATTTCAATTGTATCTCCAGGTTTAACGTTTAAAGCCTTCGCATGTTCATCGCTTATTATGCATGCAAATAAGTCGTTTCTCTCGAACCATCCGCCCTGCTCTATGGTACTATTTATCTGCGTTATTGAGAATTCTTCGTAAGATAATCCCAGAAATCCCTTAACGGTAGAGTTTCCATCTATCTTAAGTTCTTGATAGGAGGGGTACATCCACACTCTGCTGGATATCAAGGCGCTGTCCGCAAACTCTATACGTAGAAGATCTACATGTCTTTCAGCGAAGACATCCCAAGGCCATTTTCTAAGAAGGATTCTATTTCCTTCTTCTACTTTAAAACTCACAGGCGATTCGAACACATAGGTGTAGCTTGAGCAGAACGATGTTAGTAGAAAAGTGCATGTAGCTAGAGAGGAAATAAGCATTATTGTCGAAAATCTAACCTTATCCTCTTCAAGAAGCTTTTTTATTCCAAAT